>NZ_LDVA01000385.1:0-158685 GCF_050768715.1 Burkholderia sp. ZZQ-2
GCTGCCGCAGCGCGTGCTGTCCGACACGCCGTTTCCCACCGCGCAGCATTTCGTGACGAGCGAGCTCGCCCGCACGATCGGCGAGCGCAACGATTCCGACGAACACCACGACCGCAGCCAGCAGCCGGGCCTGTTCGCGCCGCTCAGCGCGCACCGCAACGACATGCTCGGTTATGCGAACCTGTTCCAGTTCGCGGCCCCCGAAAACCGGCACGGCATGCGCGCGGGCGACATCGAGCTCACGCTGTCCGACACGCTGAACCGTCTCGACGTGCCGCCCGAGGTGCGCATCCAGCTCGGCGATCTCGTCAGCGGCAAGGTCGCGATGCGCGCGAGCGCGCAACGCGGCGACTACTACCGCGTCGCGTTCGATACGAACGACGGCACGCCGCGCCTTACCGCGCTCGAGCTGCGCGTCGCGGGCCGCACGTTCGGCGCGATCTGGTTCCGCGCGCCGGGCGCCGAGCACGGCGCATACTACGCGCTCGACGGCTCGCCGCTCGAAGCCGCCGCATTCACGATGCCGGTCAAATGGACGCGCATCAGCTCGTTCTTCGGCGAGCGCATCCATCCGCTGTCGCAGGCGATGGCATTCCACACGGGCGTCGATCTCGCCGCGCCGACCGGCACGCCCGTCGACGCGGCGGCCGACGGCGTCGTGTCGTTCGTCGGCACCGATCCGGGCGGCTACGGCCGCTACGTGATCGTCGATCACGCCGACGGTTACTCGACCTACTACGCGCACCTGTCGGCGTTCGCGCACGGCCTCAAGACGGGCGAAACCGTGAAGCAGGGCCAGCGCATCGGCTCGGTCGGGATGACCGGCGCCGCGACAGGCCCGCACCTGCACTTCGAGGTGCGGGTCGCGAACAACCCGGTCGACCCGCTCGTCACGCTGGCGAGCGCGCAGACGGCGCTGTCCGACATGCAGCTCACCGCATTCCGCCAGGAAGCGGCGCAATGGCGCTTCCGTCTCGCGTCGATCAATACGGCGCCGTTCGCGTTCGCGCAGAACGACGGGCCGCTGTGGGGCGATTTCGCGACCGACACGTCGACGCTGCGCGCGGTCTTCAATACGCACTACGCCGCGTCGTGACGCACCGGCCGCCCGCCGTCGCTCGACGAACAGCGGCGCGCGGCCGCCCCTCCCCCTTCCTTGTGCGTGCTGCCCGTAGGGCCCGACCAGCCCGGCGCGTTGTCCGCCGCGAAGATTCCCCGACACTGCCGCCTCACCGGCACGTCGATGCGGCCGCGGCTCGCCGTTACCGCGCCGGTTCCGTGTACTCGGCCGCCGCATCCGCGGCGCGTTGCGTGCGCGGGCGGCGTGACAACAGCCAGCGTGCCGCGCCGTCGAGCGACGTACACAGCACCAGGTAGATCAGCGCGACGAACAGGAAGATCTGCGCCGGATACACCATCAGCCGGTTGTTCACCTGCGTCGCGACAAACGACAGTTCCGGCACGCCGACGATATAGGCGAGCGACGTGTCCTTCACGAGCGCGACCCACTGATTGATGAACGACGGCGTCATGATCCGGATCGCCTGCGGCAGCAGCACGTAGCGCACCGTCTGCCAGCGCGTGAGACCGAGCGACAGCCCGGCCTGCCATTGCCCGTCGCCGGCCGCGACGATGCCCGCATGCACCGCGTGCGCGAGATACGCGCCGCCGATCAGCGCGAGCGCGCACACGACCGTCGCGAGCCCCGGCACGTCCATGTGCAGCAGCACGGGCATCAGGAAGTAGGTCCAGAAAATCAGCATCAGCACGGGAATCGCGCGGAAGAAGCCGATGAACGCGAGCAGCAGCACGCGCACAGGGCCGCGCGCGAGCGCCATGGCAACGCCGAGCGCGATGCCGAGCACGGCCGATGCACCGGCCGACGCGATCGCGAGCAGCAGCGACAGCGCGGCGCCGCCGAGCGGCCCTTCCGGGAACGCGCCGACGAGCAGGTACGGCAGATTGGCGAGCAGCAGCGAGAAATCCATCGTCAGCGCCCCGCTCCCAGCCGGTCGCGCCATTGCGTCGCCGCATACGCGCCCGCTTCGATCGCGGCCACCGCCGCGACGTACAGCACGGTCGCCACGCCGAATGCGGCGAAGGTCTTGAACGTTTCGGTCTCGACCTGCCGCGATGCATACGACAGCTCGGCCACGCCGATCGCCATCGCAAGCGACGAGTTCTTCACGAGATTCATGTACTGGCCGAACAGCGGCGGCAACGCGATGCGCACGGCCTGCGGCAGCACCACGTAGCGCAGCGACTGCATCGGCGTGAGGCCGAGCGCGGCCGCCGCATCGTGCTGTGCGCGCCGCACGCCGCGCAGGCCGGCTTCGCATTCCTCCGCGACGAACGCGGCCGTATACGCGCTCAGCCCGACCCAGCCCGCGACGAATTCGAACGACGGCCATGCGAGCGTGAACGGACCCATGCTCAACGCATGGCGCGCGTTCAGCCATGCGACCCACGTGTCGGGCAGCAGCGACGCGACACCGAAATACCAGAACAGCAACTGCACGAGCAGCGGCGTGTTGCGGAACGTGACGACGTACGCGGCTGCCACCGCGCGCGGTGCCGTGCCGCGCGCATGCCGCATGACCGCGAGCAGCAGACCGCCGGCGGTCGCGGCGACGGCCGACGCGGCCGCGAGACCGAGCGTCAGCAGGAAGCCCTGCCAGAGCCAGGACAGATATTTGGGAGCCAACCCGAGCATGCTGTGTTGCGGGCGCGAAGCGCGCGATCGGAAGAAAACGGAAAGCGCCGCGAGGCCGGTGATCCGGCCGGTCGCGGCGCGCGTGCGATGCGGATCAGGTCTTGTCGCCGATCCGGAAGATGCGCGTGAGCGGCGTCTTCGTCGTCGGCCCGAACCATGCGTCGTAGATCTGCACGGCGCGGCCGTTCGCCTCGAGCCCCTTCAGCGTGTCGTTGACGAAGCCGAGCAGGCGCGTCTCGCCTTTCGGCACGCCGACGCCCATGTAGTCATTCGAGATCGTGAACGCCGGGATCTCGTAGTTCTGCTTGTCCGGCACGTTCGCGAGCAGGCCGATCAGCTTCGGGCCGTCCTGCGTGATCGCCTGCACGTTGCCGGCGCGCAGCGCGGCGAACGCGAACGGCGTGTCGTCGTACGCGACGATCGTCGCCTTCGGGAATTTCTCGCGCAGCGTGATCTCGTTGGTCGTGCCCTTGTCGGCGCCGACGCGCAGCCCGTTCAGCTGGTCGGCCGATTTCAGCACGCCCTTCTTCGCGAGAAACTGCTGGCCCGACGAGAAATACGGGATGCTGAAGTCGACCTGCTTCGCGCGCTCGTCGGTGATCGTGAAGTTCGCGAGCACGAGATCGACCTTGCCGGACGTCAGGAACGGAATGCGGTTCGCGGGATTGGTCGGCTGGAGCTGCAGCTTCACGCCGAGCTTGTCGGCGAGCGCCTTCGCATAGTCGACGTCGAGACCGACGATGTGATTGCTTTTGCCGTCGACATAGCCGAACGGCGGGTTGCTGTCGAACGTCGCGACGCGCAGCACGCCGGCCTTCTTGATATCGTCGAGACGGTCCGCATGCGCGACGGTGCCTGCGGTAATGAGCGCAGCCCCGACGAGCCACGTAGCGAGAGTGTGGATTTTCATGAGCACGACCTGATTTGTTATGAAGGCCGCCGCGGATCGCGCGGCGGCCCGGTTCGAAGAACATCGCGACGGAGTGTGTCGTCGCGAAGCCGCTAACGTATCAGCGCGTGCGGCGAATCCGAACCAACAAATGGTGCTTTGCTCAGCGGGTTTCGTGATGAGGCTGGCGGCGCGGTCACGCGCCGTCAGCGCCCTCTTCCCCGTCCGCGGACGCCGCACACAGGAATTCGCCTGCGTCCGTGTCTTGCAGATAATCGAGCGAGCGGTCCATGCTGAGGAACGACAGCGTGCCCGCAGCGCCCAGTGCGTAGAGCGTGCGATGGTCTGGCGCGAAGATCACCTGCGACACGCCGCCCGCCACCGGAAATTCGCCGACCGTTCGGCGGGTCGCCACCTTGATCACGCGCATCGGCGAACCGTCGTACGCGGTCACGGCGATCAGCTTGCCATCATCGCTGCCGTCGAAGCTGTGTGCCGAAGTCTGGCAGACCGGATAGGTCTTCAGCGACGCCAGGCTCGCCGGGTCCACCCATTTGACCGACGACGCGCCGTAGAACCATGTTCCCGCGCCCGACGCGCCCGGTTCCGCCCGGATGAAACCTGCATCGAGCGGATACGAGCGGAGCGGCTCGTTCGTCGACGTATCGAACGCGACGATCGTGCCTTTCTGCATCGCGTTGACATTCAGTTGCTTGCCGTCCGGCGACAGCCACATCGACAGTGACCGCCCGAACTCGACGCCCGCCCCGTCGCCATCACCCAGTTTCAGCGTCGCGACCACCTGCGGCCAGTGCGTAATGCTGACGACGGACACCGTATCGTCGACGCCGTTCAGCACGTAGAGCCTGTCGTGCGATGCCGATGCGACGATCGCACGCGGAAACCGACCGAGCACCGCACTGTCGACGATCTTGCCGCTCGCCAGATCGATACGTACGACGCTGTCCTCGCGCATCGACGTCACATACGCGTAGCGCTCATCCGGGCTGACAACTACTCCGCTCGCGCCGCGGCCGCGGCACATGTTGCTTGGACAACCGTTGAGCCCCGTCTTGAATGGCTCGCCGGCAATCGTTTGGACCACCGTGCGCTTGTCGACGTCGACGACGACGAGCGTGTTCTCGTCGTTGTCGGTGATGTACAGGCGCTTGCCCGACGCTCCCATGACCATTGCATAGGTACCCTTGCCGACCGGAACGACCGTGCCTGCGGCCAGTTCCGCGGACACGGGTGCGGCGCGATGCTGCTCGTCCTCGCGGATCTGCTCGGCGATCGTGTCCGCATCGCGCTTCGCCTGCTGCCGCGCGTCGTCCTGCGCACGCTCGCGATCCACGGCCGTGCGTAGCTCCTGCAGCTCCGCGCTGCCCGCGCGCTGCGCCGCAAACAACATCACGCCGCTACCCAGCACCGCCAGCGTGACCGGCAGCACCGCGCCACGCAGCGAAGCGCCCGAAGGACGAAAACCGTACAGTATCCAGCCGGCGACGAAACCCGTGACGACACCGCCAAGATGCGCAGCCTGGTCGATACCGGAAATGAAGAATCCCGACGCCAGGTTGATGGCGATCACCTGGGCCACCGCGCCGAGATTGATGACGACGCCCGCATCGCGACCGCGGTCCGCACGCCGGTGCAATGCGAGCGCGGCGGCCGCGCCGGCCAGCCCCATCAGCGCGCCCGACGCACCGACGCTGACGACCGGGCGGATGCCGCTCGTCGGCATCACGATGCCGAACGCGACCTGCATTGTGCTGACCTCGTGATGCCCGGACCAGAGCGCGCTCAGCAGCGAGCCGCCGAGCGCCGACAGCAGGTACGCGACGCCGAACCGCAGTGAGCCGCCCGCGCGCTCGAGCACGGTGCCGAGCACGATCAGCATGTAAAGGTTCAGCGCCAGATGCAGCCAACCGCCGTGCAGGAACGCGCTGGTCAGCAGGCGCCACGGCTGCCCGGTCAGCGTATATGGCGCGAAGTTGGCGCCCCAGCCGAGCAGCAGACTGTTCGTCAGCGCACCGTACGATGCCTGTCGCCACATCAGCACGAAGACGGCGAGGTTGACGACGGCCAGCAGGATCGTCAGGCCCGGAACGGATGATCGTTGTTCTTTCATGGATATTTTTTCAATCGTCGATGGCGCCTCGGACAGGCGTTGGCGATTGTATATCCTGGACACGCGAATGATCGGAACAAAAAAAGACGCCCGCTGCACGCAGCGGGCGCGAATCCCAGTCAAGGAGGTGTCACACGAACTACGGGTTCAGGTTACGGAAATCGTCCGCAACGGACAACGAATCGATTTCGATAACGATATGACGCGACACGCTCACGCCGGCTGCTGTTGCGTGGTGCAGTGGATGCCGCCGCCACCCGCGGCGATGCCGTCGATGTTCAGCTGGATGACCTCGCGGCCGGGAAACAGGTCGACGAGCGTGTCGCGCGTATTGCGGTCGGCACGGCTGTCGCCAAATTGCGGCGCGATCACCGCGCGATTGCACACGTAGAAATTGATGTAGCCGGCCGCGAACTCCGCGTTCTCGTATTGGTGCCGGACGGTCTTCGGGCCCTGCAGCACGACGACCTTCAACGGGCGCCCCTTCGCATCGGTGGATTTCCGCAGGATCTCCAGATGCTGCCGCGTCACCGCGTGGTCGTACGACGAAGGGTCCGTGTCGAGCCCGGCCACCACGACGCCCGGGCTCGTGAAGCGCGCGTAGAAATCGGTATGCCCGTCGGTGATGTCCTTGCCGGCGATGCCCGGCAACCAGATGATCTTCTTCAGCCCGAGCAGGCGGCTCAGCTCGGCTTCGCACTGGGCCTGACTGACGCCCGGATTGCGGTTCGAATTGAGCACGCAGCTGCGCGTGATGATCGCCGTGCCTTCGCCGTCCACCTCGATGCCGCCGCCTTCCAGCACGAGCTTCGTGTCGATCAGCCGCGCACCGGCGCGTTCGGCCACGAACGGCGCGACTTGCACGTCCTGGTCGTGTTCCTGCTTGTTGCCCCAGCCGTTGAAATTGAAGCTCACGCCACCGAGCTGGCCCGACGCGTTCTTCACGAACACGGGCCCGGTGTCGCGCATCCACAGGTCGTCGACCGGATGCTGGACGAGCTCGACCGACGAGCCGCACAGGCGCGACGCGACCGCGTAATCCTCTTCCCGCACCAGCATCTTGACCGGCTCGTGCGCGGCGATCGCTTTCGCGACCGCGGCAAGATGCTCGCGCACCACCGGCAGCAGCCGCGCGCCCCAGATGTCCGCGCTCGGGCCGAACGCCATCCAGGTCGCCGTGTGCGGCGCGCCTTCGTCCGGCATGTGCCAGGTGGCGCCCTGCTGCGCATGCGCGGCGCGGCCGAACAACCCGCCCATCGCGCCGGCGGCCAGCGCCGCGCCCGAGACGGACAGGCCGCGTTTCAACAGTTGACGTCGTGTAGTCATGGCATTCCTCTTTCGCTTGCCGGTTATTTCGGTTGTTTCGGTTGTTTCAGGGCGGGCCGTCACGGTCGCGCCGTCTTGAAGCCGAGCCAGGTCCGGCCTTCGAGACGCATCGCGGCCGGCGATTCGGCGATCGGCGTGAACAGCCTGCGCCGCGTCGATTCGTCCGGATAGACGCCCGGATCGCGCACCAGCGCCGGATCCATCAGCTTCAGCGCGCCCTGGTTCGCATTCGCGTAGCGTGTCGAGTTCGAGATCTTCGCGATCACGTCCGGACGCAGGATGTAGTTGATGAACGCATGCGCGTTGTCCGAATGTTTCGCGGATGCCGGAATGACCATCGCATCGAACCACATCAGGGTGCCGAGCCGCGGAATGTCGTACACGACGTCGCGCTTCGGATCGCGCGCCTTCGCCTTCTGCGCGGCCAGGTTGATCGCGCCGGAAAAACCGACCGTTACGCACAGCTCACCGTCGATCAGCTCGTTGGCGTCGGACGAACCCACGAACTCGCGGATGAATGGCCGGATCTTCATCAGCATCGCCTGCGCGGCCGCGTAGTCCTGCGCGGACGGATGCATCGGATCGCGGCCGACATAGCGCAGCGCCAGCGGCAGCACTGTGCTCGCGGAGTCCTGCAGGCCCAGGCCGCACTTCGCGGCGACGCGCGACGCGATCTCCGGCTTGAACAGCAGGTCGAGGCTGTCGGCCGGCATGTCCTGGCCGAGGATCGCGCGCACCCTGGCGCGGTCGTAGCCGACGCCCACGGTGCCCCACATGTACGGCACGCCGTACTGGTTGCCGGGATCGGACTGCGCCATCTGCTTCAGCAGCGACGGATCGAGATACTTCAGGTTCGGCAGCCGGTGCTTGTCGAGCTTGCGAAACACACCCGCCTGGATCTGCCGGGCCATGAAGTCGTTGGTCGGCCACACGAGGTCGTAACCGCTGTTGCCGGTCAGCAGCTTCGACTGCAGCGTCTCGTCGCTGTCGTACGCGTCGTAGCGCACCTTGATGCCGGTTTCCTTCTCGAAGCCGGCCAGCGTATCCGGCGCGAAGTAATTGCTCCAGTTATAGAGGTTCAGCACCTTCTCTTCGTCGGCGCGCGCCGTTCCCGCCAGCACGCACAGCGCGACGCCCGGCGCCGCGACACGCAACCATCCTTGCCGTTTCATCGGGCCTCCCTCATCGATAGCAGGACGATACGCCGTCGCTGGTCAGCAACGTGCGATACATCTCCGGACGGCGATCACGGAAGAAGCCCCACGATTGCCGGTCGGCGCGGATCGCGTCGAGATCGAACGTATGCACGAGCACCGCCTCGTCGGTGCGGTTCGCCTCGGCCAGCTTCTCGCCGGTGTGATCCGCGATGAAGCTCGACCCGTAGAACACGCCGGTGAGCCCCTGCTGCTGCGGATTGCCGTTGCCGAAACCGGCTTCGCGGCCGATCCGATTGGCCGCCACCACCGGCACCATGTTGGCGGCCGCGTGGCCCTGCATCGTGCGCTGCCAGTGGCCGGACGAATCGAACGCACTGCTGAACGGCTCCGAGCCGATGATGGTCGGAAAGCACAGGATCTCGGCGCCCATCAGCGCGAGGCAACGCGCCGTCTCCGGATACCACTGGTCCCAGCAGATACCGATGCCGATCCGGCCGAAGCGCGTATCCCACACCTTGAAGCCGGTATCGCCCGGTGTGAAATAGAACTTCTCCGTATAACCCGGCCCGTCCGGGATATGCGTCTTGCGATAGACGCCGAGCACGCGCCCGTCCGCGTTCGCCACGGCGATCGAGTTGTACGCGGCATTGCCCGCACGCTCGAAGAAGCCGATCGGCAGCACGACGCCGAGTTCGCCGGCCAGCGCCGCGAAACGGGCGATCTGCGCGTTGCCTTCGAACGGCTGCGCGAGTTCGAGATGGCGCACGTTCTGGTCGAGGCAGAAGTACGGCATCGCGAACAGCTCCGGGCACAGCACGAGATTCGCGCCCTGCGCGGCGGCCGCGCGGATCAGGCGCTCCGCGGTGGCCATGTTGTCTTCGAGATTCCAGCTGCCCGACGCCATCTGGACGGCGGCGACGGTAATGTGTTTGGACGGCATTGCGATTGCTCCTCGATGGAACCGGAAACCGCTGACGGGACGTCGCTCAGTGCGCGACGGACGGCTGCTGCTGCGTCGAACAGTGGATGCTGCCGCCGCCGATCGACAGCGTCGGGATCGGCAGCATCTGCACCTTGCGCGTCGGGAACGCCCGGCTGAAAGCGTCGCGTGCGGCCTCGTCCTGCTCGACGCCGAATGCGGTCACGATCACCGCGCCGTTCACCAGAATGTAGTTCGCATAGCAGTCGCAGTAGCGCTCGGAGCCGAAGCGTTCGCTGACGATCGGCGACGGCAGGTCGAGCAGCTCGAAACGGCGCCCCGCGGCATCGGTCGCGAGCTCCAGCGCGCGGCGGTTTTCCCGCATCACGCGGAAATAGTCGCCCTGTTCCGGCAGTGCGGTCTGGCACAGCATCCGGCCGGGTGCGATGAACGACGCGATGCCGTCCACGTGCCCGTTCGTCTCCACTTCGTCGGGGTTGCCCGGCAGCCACACGATCTTCTCGACGCCCAGCATGCGGCGCAGCTCCGCCTCGATCTCCGCGCGGCTCAGGTGCGGATTGCGGTTGGGATGCAGCAGGCAGCTCTCGGTCGTGACCAGCGTGCCCTGCCCGTCGACGTAGAACGAGCCGCCCTCCAGCACCATGTGCGAATTGAAGATCTCGGCGCCGGCCGCGCGCGCGATGTCCTGACCGGCCTGCTGGCAGCCGTCGTACGGCTGGTACTTCTCGCCCCAGCAGTTGAAGCGAAACACGGCCGCGCCCAGCCCGTGCCGTTCGCTCACGAGGAAGATCGGCCCGCAATCGCGCAGCCAGTTGTCCTCGGCCGCGACCGGCAGCACGTCGACGCTCGGGCCCACCAGTTCGCGCGCGGCATCGGCCTGGCTGTGGTGCACCGCGACCACGCAGCGCTGATAGCGCGCGATCGTGCGCGCGACCAGCGCGAATTCGCGGCAGACCTGCGCGTAATGCGCCCCCCACAGGTCCTCGCGATTGTCGAGCACCGGCCATCCGAGCCACGTCGCGTGCATGGACTCCCATTCGGCGGGCATCCGGTAACCGCGCTGGCGAGCATCAAAGCGACCCATCGATCCGACTCCGTTGTGATTGATGAGCGATTTTCCGCCAGGTTAAACTTGATGAATATTGATATTTTTTGGCCGAATCAATCAATTCACCTCATATCTCGATGCAACGCGTTCCGTCCCTGAAACTACTGACCGGCTTCGAAGCCGCGGCCCGGCTGGGCAATTTCTCGCGCGCGGCCGACGAGCTGCACCTGTCGCAGTCGGCGATCAGCCATCAGATCCAGCAACTCGAAGCACAGCTCGGGCAACCGCTGTTCCGCCGGCGCGGCCGCGGCGTCGAGCTGACCATCGCCGGCGAGGTCCTGCAGCGCAGCGTCCAGCGCGCGATGGACACGTTGCGCGGCGGGCTCGACCGCATTGCGACCTACCTGAACCCGGGGCTCGTCGTGCTGGTGTGTCCGGCGCCGCTGCTGCACGGCTGGCTGCAGCCGCGCCTCGAGCAGTTGCAGCAGGCGCTGCCGGACCTGTGCCCATTGCTGTCGACCGACGAAACCGCGCGCTACGTCGACGAGATTGACGTCGACATGACGATCGGCACGCGGCCGATGCTGCAGCCGGGCCTGGTCGATATTCCGTTCATGCGGGACGAATGGGTGACGGTATGCGCGACGCCGCTGGCCGAGACGCTCGCCCGCGTGCCGCGCGCCGAACACGCGCGGCACGCGGGGCTCGTCTGCCTCGAAGCGAGCCTGACCGACGAGCGCATGGCGACCGTCTTTCGCGAGCAGCTGTCGGATTTCCGGATGCAGGCGATCTACGACGACCAGCGGCTCGTGCTGGACGCCGTGCAGCGCGGCCGCGGCATTGCGTGCCTGCCGCGCCTCGTCGCGCAGGCCGGCCTCGACCAGCACGTGCTGACCGTGCTCGCCGACTACCCGCGCCTGCCCGGCACCACATGGTGGCTGTCGCGGATGGAAGGCCCGTCGCGCTCGCCGATCGTCGAGCAGATGTTCGACTGGCTGGTCCAGCAAGGCATCCTGTCGAGCGTGGCCGACCTGGCGCCCGACCACGCACCGCCTCCGCCCGCGTAACCGAACGCCGAAAAAAAACGTCCCGCCGGCTGGCGGGACGTTCGTCATGAGGCGAATGCGTACGACGCGCGGTCGATCACGGCTCGTGACGCAGGTACCCTTCCTTGCTCGGATCGCGCATCCGCCACGACACGATCAGCGAGATCGCGCACAGCACGGTCACGTACCAGTAGAAGGTTTCCTCGCTGCCGATCGACTTGAACCACAGTGCGACGTACTCGGCCGAGCCGCCGAAGATCGCGTTCGCGACCGCATACGACAGGCCGACGCCCATCGCGCGCACTTCCGGCGGGAACATCTCGGCCTTGATCAGCCCGCTGATCGATGTGTAGAAGCTGACGATCGCGAGCGCGACCGTGATCAGCACGAATGCCGCCACCGGGCTCGTCACGTCCTTCAGCGCGTGCATCAGCGGCACCGTGCCGATCACCGCGAACGAGCCGAACAGGATCATCGACGTGCGGCGGCCGATCCGGTCGGACAGCGCGCCGAACACCGGCTGCATCAGCATGTAGACGAGCAGCGCGACGGTCATCACGTTGCTGGCCGTCTTCGCATGCATGCCGGCCGTGTTCACGAGGTACTTCTGCATGTACGTCGTGAACGTGTAGAAGATCAGCGAGCCGCCGGCCGTGAAGCCGACCACCGTGAAGAACGCCCCCTTGTGCTGCCACACGCCGCGGATCGTGCCCGCGTTTTTCTTGTCGCGCGATTCGGACGTCGACGTCTCGTCGAGCGACTTGCGCAGGTACAGCGAGATCAACGCGGCCGCCGCGCCGACCACGAACGGAATGCGCCAGCCCCACGCCTTCAGTTCGTCGCCCGACAGCGTCTGCTGCAGGATCACGAGCACGAGCAGCGCGCACAGCTGGCCGCCGATCAGCGTCACATACTGGAACGACGCGAAGAAGCCGCGGCGGCCCTTCAGCGCCACCTCGCTCATGTAGGTCGCGCTCGTGCCGTATTCGCCGCCCACCGACAGCCCCTGGAACAGCCGCGCGACCAGCAGCAGCGCCGGCGCGAGCGCGCCGATCTGCGCATAGGTCGGCAGCACCGCGATCACGAGCGAGCCGCCGCACATCATCAGCACCGAGATCATCATCGCGTTGCGGCGGCCGTGGCGGTCGGCGATGCGGCCGAACAGCCAGCCGCCGATCGGACGCATCAGGAAGCCGGCCGCGAACACCCCCGCCGTGTTCAGCAGCTGCGTCGTCGTGTTGCCGCTCGGGAAGAATGCCGGCGCGAAGTACAGCGCGCAGAACGAGTAGATGTAGAAGTCGAACCACTCGACGAGGTTGCCCGACGAGGCGCCGACGATGGCGAACACGCGCCGCCGGGTGTCATGCGCGGACAGCGCGGCTTGTTCGGTCTGGACGTCCATGGATTGGTCTGTTCCTTGTAGTACTTTCTGGGCGAGGCGGCTGGGCCGCCGCGTGCGGTCGAACGTGGCACCGGTTCCGGCGCACGGCGCTACGGGATTTTAGCGAAATGTAAAGTAACAGGCTCTCCGGGTTCGTCCGGATGTAGAAAATTTTTCTCCCGCCATGCGTTCGTCATATGAAAACGCCAGCCCGCAGGCTGGCGTTCGATGCAAACTTCCCGCTGGCGATGTTCAGATCCGCACCTCCGGCGGCACGTAGCGGCACTCGTAGCGCTTGCGCACGGTACCGGCCTCGTCGACGCTTTCCAGGAACACGTCGAATTGCCAGAGCCGGGCCATGTGCTTGAGCACTTCGTCGCTGTCGTTCGACAGGTGACGGTTGTCGGTCATGAAGTGGCGCAGCGTGAGGCTGCGGTCGCCGCGCGTGTTCACCGCCCACACCTGGATGTTCGGTTCGCGGTGATGGATGTCGTACTGCCTCGACAGTGCCTGCCGCACATACTGGTAGCCCGAATCGTCGTGGATCGCCGACACCTCGAGCGAATCGCGCATGTCGTCGTCGAGCACCGAGAAGAGCCGCATGTCGCGGATCAGGCTCGGCGACAGGTACTGCGCGATGAAGCTCTCGTCCTTGAAGTTGCGCATCGCGTAGTGCATCGCCGGCAGCCACGGGGTGCCCGCGATCTCGGGAAACCACTTGTAGTCTTCCTCCGTCGGCGCTTCGCAGATCCGCCGGATGTCGCTCATCATCGAAAAGCCGAGCGCGTACGGGTTGATCCCGCTGTAGTACGGCTTCGTGACGGGCGGCTGGTAGACCACGTTGCTGTGCGAATGCAGGAACTCCATCATGAAGCTGTCTTCCAGCTTCCCCTGGTTGTACAGCGTATTCAGCAGCGTGTAGTGCCAGAACGTCGCCCAGCCTTCGTTCATCACCTGCGTCTGCCGTTGCGGGTAGAAATACTGGCCGATCTTGCGCACGATGCGGATCACTTCCCGCTCCCACGGTTCGAGCAGCGGCGCATTCTTTTCCGCGAAATACAGCAGGTTCTCCTGCGGCTCGGGCGGATAGCGGTCTTCCTGCTCCTCCATCAGCTCGGGCTTCTTGCCCGGCAGCGTGCGCCACAGTTCGTTCACCTGCGACTGCAGGTACGCCTCGCGTTCGCGCCGCAGCGCGGCCTCCTTCGACAGCGAAGGCTTCTGCGGCCGCTTGTAGCGGTCGACGCCGTAGTTCATCAGCGCATGGCACGAATCGAGCAGTTCCTCGACACGATCGAGACCGTAGCGCTCCTCGCATTCCGCGACGTAGTTCTTCGCGTACACGAGATAGTCGATGATCGCGTGCGCGTCGGTCCACAGCCGGAACAGGTAGTTACCCTTGAAGAACGAGTTGTGCCCGTACGCCGCGTGCGCGATGACGAGCGCCTGCATCGTCATCGTGTTCTCTTCCATCAGGTACGCGATGCACGGGTTCGAGTTGATGACGATTTCGTACGCGAGGCCCATCTGGCCGCGACGGTAGCTCTTCTCGGTCGACAGGAAGTGCTTGCCGAACGACCAGTGACGGTAGTTGACGGGCATCCCGACCGACGCATACGCGTCCATCATCTGCTCGGCGCTGATCAGTTCGAGCTGGATCGGGTAGATGTCGAGCTCGTATTGTTCGGCGACCTGCGAGATGTGCGTGTCGTATTCCTCGAGCAATTCGAACGTCCAGTCGGACGGGCACGGCAGCGGCTTGCGTTCGGCAACGTTCATACGCGCTTCCTTTTGCCCTGGGCCGGGCAAATCGGCGGCCGGCGGCGGCGGTTCGGCCTGCCCGCGTTGCTGCGGTGCGGCAGGGCCGGCCGTGTCGTCGCCGGAAGGGCGCGGCGCATAGCCGCGCGACTCGTTGTGCAGATGGCGGGTCGTCATGACATTTCCACCTGCTTTTCGAACAATTCGCGAAACACCGGGTAAATGTCGGCAGCCGATTCCACTTTTTTCATCGCGAGATGCGGCTGAGACAGGGCCAGTTGCGCGTATTCCAGCCACAGGTTCTGCTCTTCCGGCGCGACCTGGATATACGCGAAGTAACGCACCTTCGTGAGGATATCCTCTTCCAGGATTTTGCGACACTTGGGCGAATCGTCAGTCCAGTTGTCGCCGTCGGACGCCTGCGCGCCGTAGATGTTCCACTCGGTCGGCGAGTAGCGCTCGTTCATCACCTTGCGCATCAGCTCGAGCGCACTCGACACCACCGTGCCGCCGCTCTCGGTCGAATGGAAGAAGGTGTCCTCGTCGACTTCCTCGGCACGCGTGTGGTGGCGGATGAACACCACCTCGATGCGCTCGTAGTTACGCTTGAGGAACAGGTAAAGCAGGATGAAGAAGCGCTTCGACAGATCCTTGCGCTGCTCGTCCATCGAGCCCGACACGTCCATCAGGCAGAACATCACGGCCTGGCTCGACGGTTGCGGCTGCTTCACGCGGTTGATGTAGCGCAGGTCGAACGGATCGATGAACGGAATCCGCCAGATGCGCCCCTTCAGGTGATGGATCTCGGCCTCGAGCACCGCGATCTCCGCGCGCCGGTCTTCCGGGTCGCTCTTCATCGCCTCGAGCTGCGCCTCCAGCTCTCGTAGTTCGTTGACGAGCGGCGAGCCGAGCGCGATGCGACGCCCGAGTGCGCTGCGCAGCGAACGCACGACGTCGATGTTGTTCGGCGTGCCTTCCGCCGACCAGCCCGCGCGCACGTTCTTCCAGCTCGGCACCGTCAGCAGGTGCGTCTTCACGAGGCGAGGCAGTTCGAGATCGTCGAAGAAGTACTGCATGAACTCGTCGCGCGACAACTCGAACACGAAGTCGTCCTGCCCTTCGCCCTCGTTGCTCGCCTGACTGCCTCCGCCGCCCGAGCCGCCCTGCGGGCGCGGGATCTTGTCGCCGCGCACGTAGTCCTCGTTGCCGGGGTGCACGTATTCACGACGCCCGCCAGGCGCGTGCCGGAAATTCGGCTCCGCGATGTCCTTGCGCGGGATCGTGATGCTCTGCGTGCTCTGGATATCCTTGATGCTACGGTCGCGCACCGCGTCGGACACGGCACGACGAATGTAGTTCTTGACGCGACGCAGAAAGCGTTCGCGGTTGGCGATGCTCTTGTTCTTGCCGGCCAGCCTGCGGTCGATGATTTGATGAAGCACTCCCGGTCTCCCGCTCGAAAGTCGATCTGCCGGGGCACTCGCCGCGCATGCCGTCTGCCGTCATGCGGGCGGCGCCTCTGAAAGCGCCCGTACGGTCTCGCCGTACGGGCGCAGTACCGCGCGCGTCATGATGACTTGCGCACGCGCAGGTACCAGTCGCAAAGCAGCCTCACCTGCTTCGGCGTATAGCCCTTCGCGACCATCCGGTTCACAAAGTCCTCATGCTTGCGCTGCTCCTCCGCCGAACCCTTCGCGTTGAACGAAATCACCGGCAACAGTTCCTCGGTATTCGAGAACATCTTCTTCTCGATCACGACGCGCAACTTCTCGTAGCTCGTCCACACGGGGTTCTTGCCGGCGTTCGCCGCCCGTGCACGCAACACGAAGTTCACGATCTCGTTGCGGTAATCCTTCGGATTACTGATGCCGGCCGGCTTCTCGATCTTCTCCAGCTCCGCGTTCAACGCGGCGCGGTCGAAGCTCTCGCCCGTATCGTGATCGCGGAATTCCTGGTCCTGGATCCAGAAGTCCGCATACGTGACGTAGCGGTCGAAGATGTTCTGGCCGTACTCCGAATACGACTCGAGGTAGGCCGTCTGGATCTCCTTGCCGATGAAATCCGCGTAGCGCGACGCCAGTACGTCCTTCACGAAGGACAGATACTTCTGCTCGGTTTCCGGCGGGAACTGCTCGCGCTCGATCTGCTGCTCGAGCACGTACATCAGGTGCACGGGGTTGGCCGCGACCTCGCTCGAATCGAAGTTGAACACGCGCGACAGGATCTTGAACGCGAAGCGTGTCGACACGCCCGTCATCCCTTCGTCCACGCCCGCGTAGTCGCGGTATTCCTGGTACGACTTCGCCTTTGGATCGGTATCCTTGAGGTTTTCGCCGTCGTACACCTGCATCTTCGAGAACAGGCTCGAATTCTCCGGCTCGTGCAGGCGCGACAGCACCGAGAACTGCGACATCATCTTCAGCGTGCCCGGTGCGCAGACGGCCTCGGCCAGCGACGAGTTGCGGATCAGCTTCTCGTAGATCTTGGTCTCTTCCGATACGCGCAGGCAGTACGGCACCTTCACGACGAAGATCCGGTCGAGCAGTGCCTCGTTGTTGCGGTTGTTGCGGAACGCCTTCCATTCCGACTCGTTCGAGTGCGCGAGGATGATCCCGTCGAACGGAATCGCGCCGAAGCCCTCGGTGCCCTTGAAGTTGCCTTCCTGCGTGGCGGTGAGCAACGGGTGCAACACCTTGATCGGCGCCTTGAACATTTCGACGAACTCGAGCAGGCCCTGGTTCGCGAGGCACAGGCCACCGGAGTAGCTGTACGCGTCGGCGTCGTCCTGCGCGTACTGTTCGAGCTTGCGGATATCGACCTTGCCGACCAGCGACGAGATGTCCTGGTTGTTCTCGTCACCCGGCTCCGTCTTCGCGATGCCGATCTGCCGCAGGATCGACGGATAACGACGCACCACGCGGAACTGGCGGATGTCGCCGTTGTATTCGTGCAGGCGCTTGACGGCCCACGGACTCAGGATGTTTTTCAGGTAGCGGCGCGGAATGCCGTACTGTTCCTCGAGGATCGGGCCGTCTTCGTCGTAGTCGAACAGCCCGAGCGGCGATTCGTTGACGGGCGAACCCTTCAGCGAATAGAACGGCACGCGCTCCATCAGTTGCTTCAGACGCTCGGCGATCGACGACTTGCCGCCGCCCACCGGGCCAAGCAGATAGAGGATCTGCTTCTTCTCTTCGAGCCCTTGCGCAGCGTGACGGAAATATGCGACCACCTGCTCGATCACTTCCTCCATTCCGTAGAACTCACGGAATGCGGGATAGACCTTGATGACCTTGTTCGCGAAGATCCGCGACAGGCGCGGATCGTTGCGGGTATCGATGTGTTCAGGTTCCCCGATTGCTGCCAGCATGCGTTCACCAGCCGTCGCGTACGCGGATGGATCGTTCTTGCAGAGCGCGAGATACTCCTCCAGCGAGAGCTCTTCCTCTCGCGTTTTTTCGAAGCGGTTCGCGAAGCTGCTGTAAATATCCATGCTACCTCCCTCGCCTGAGTCTGAAGACGTGCCTGCCTTCGTACGACTGCGCAGAAGCAAGCGCGTTCGAATTCATCCTAAACCCTTTCTTATTTTTTTTCACGAACTCTTCGTATGAAGTTCGTCATTCTCGACAACACCGCTTGGACAACGCATTTCGTCGTTTTACAATCGATCTCCCGAGCCGCAGAAACTGCATCCGTCGCGTCTCGTCGAACAACGGAACGTCTTGTGCGTTGGACACATCCGACGTCGTCACTTCCCCCTTCATCCCTATACGTTCGAGCAGCCGTTTGCGACGACACGTTGCGCGCGCCGTTACAAATTTTTTTCGCAGCGCCCTTACGGAGATACCCGTACGGCGAATGCGGGAACTTCACTCGCACCAGTGCGCAACTTCCGTCGATGCAGATCGCTCGATGCACGCAACCCTGCACGATCGTCGTTCATGTACGTCGACTGTCACATTTCTCCGCCGCAGAAACGACGACGCCCGCGTGTTGCGGGCGTCGTTCGCTACCAAATGGGGATAGATGCGCGGCACGCGCGAATCAGAAGGTTTCCCAGTCGTCCGCGCCACCGGTAGCGGCCGCCTGCGCGGGCGCAGCGGCGGCCGCGACGGGCTTGCGCACCGGTGCCGCCGCAGCCGCGCGTTTCGGCTGGGCATCGCGATCGTCGCGCGCAGCAGCGACAGGCGCGGCAACCGCCGCGGAAGACGCACGCGGCGCCTGACGCACCGCAACCGGTGCCGCGGCACCCGGCCGCGACGTGTCGTCGGCGAGCTGGAATACCGCTGCCGTTTCACGCAGGCGCCCGGCCTGTTCGTCGAGCGACTGCGCGGCGGCCGCGGCTTCCTCGACGAGCGCCGCGTTCTGCTGCGTGACCTCGTCCATCTGCGCGACCGCGCGCGCCACCTGGTCGATCCCGCCGCTCTGCTCCTCGGATGCCGCCGCGATCTCGCCCATGATGTCCGTCACGCGCTGCACCGCGCCGATCACGTCGCTCATCGTGCGCCCTGCCTCGTCAACCAGCGTGGAACCCGACCGGATGCGCTCCACCGACGCGTCGATCAGCACCTTGATCTCCTTGGCCGCGGCCGACGAACGCTGGGCCAGGCTGCGCACCTCGCCCGCGACGACCGCGAAACCGCGGCCTTCCTCGCCGGCCCGCGCGGCTTCCACTGCTGCATTCAGCGCAAGAATGTTGGTCTGGAACGCGATTCCCTCGATGATCGCGATGATGTCCGCGATCTTCGCCGAGCTGTCGTTGATCTCGCCCATCGTGCCGACCACCTGGCCGACCACCGTATTGCCCTTGTTTGCAATCTCCGACGCATTCGCGGCCAGCGAACTCGCCTGGCGTGCATTGTCTGCGTTCTGCTTCACGGTGCCGGTCAGCTGCTCCATGCTCGACGCGGTTTCCTGCAGCGCCGCGGCCTGCTCCTCGGTGCGCGACGACAGGTCGATGTTGCCGGCCGCAATCTGGCGCGCCGCGGTCGCGATCGACTCGCTGCCGCCGCGCACGGTGCGCACCGTCTCGACGAGCCCGCGCTGCATCTTGCCGAGGCCCTCGAGAAGCTGGCCCATCTCGTCACGCCGGTCCACGACGATCGGCCGGCGCAGGTCGCCGGCGGCAATCGCGTCGAAATGCGCGAGCGCGTCGGCAATCGGGCGGCCGATCGCGCGGCTCAGCGTCAGCCACGACACCACCGCGGCGGCGAAGCCGGCCGCCAGCGCGACGATCGCCAGCACACGCAGCGTCTCGTACACCGATTCCGCATGATCGAAGTTGGCTTGCGCGTCGCTGAACTGGTAGTTGCGCAACGCCTCGCTCGCCGTCGAGAGGTCGGTGTAGCGCGCCTGGAGCTGCTTTGCGCCGTCGCCGATGCGGTCGGCCTGATTCGCCCCGAGCACGCTCGCGAACGCGTCGCACTCGTGCTGCAACGCCTGCCGCTTCGCGGCGACGTCCTGTGCGATGCGATCCTCCTCCGGGCCGCGCGGCAACGCGAGATACTTTTGCCACCAGGTGTCCGACTGCGCGCGCATCCCGCGGCTTCGCTCGATGGCAGCCGCCGCATCGGGCGTGCCGGCCAGGAGCGCCGCCCGGTCGAGGGCCAGGCGTTCGCGCGCCGAATAGATCTCGGCAAGCGAGACATCGACCGCGCTTGGCATCTGATTCTTGAAAATCTCGCGCGTCGTGCCGTTCGCGCGCGTCATTCCATACACGCCGAGCCCACCGATCACACCGAGGAGCACCGCCAGAAACGCCATCGTGAAACCGATGCGCGCACGAATCGTCAGGTTTTTGAACGCCATCATCCTTCCTGTGTTGCGTCGTGATGGACGGGACGGACCCGTCGCTTCGAAGCATTGCTTCACTTGATGCATTTACGACCATGCATCGCACAACTTGATGGCGTTTCCGCTATTTTTTCGAATTATTCGTCTGTTTATTACAAATAGCTGAACGAAAATACGTGCATCGCCGTGCACTAGAGCGCACATCGATGGAAGGCCCTCCGTCGCCGGCGCGCATCGCGGATACGCGGCCGGCCGTCGTTTGCGACGAACCGGCTGCGATGCGTGATCAGGCCCTATCCGGCCAGTTCGGCAAGCGTGGGAATCGACGGTTGCGCGCCCGCCCGCGTGACCGACAGTGCCGCCGCGCGTTGCGCGAAGCGGATCGCCGTATCGACGTCCGCGCCGGCCGCGAGCCGCGCGGAAAAGCCGCCGATGAAGGTGTCGCCGGCCGCCGTCGTGTCGACGGCCTGCACGGCCGGCGCCGGATAATGCCGCGCGGCGCCGTCGGCCGTCAGCGCAAGCACGCCGCGCGCGCCCAGCGTGACCAGCACGTTGCGCGCGCCGCCAGCCTGCAGCGCGCGGGCGGCGGCTTCCGCCTCCGCCGGGTCGCGCACCGGCAGCGCGGTCAACGCGGCCGCCTCGACCTCGTTCGGGATCAGGTAATCGACGAGCGGCAGCCAGCCGTCCGGCAGCGGCGCGACGGCCGGGGCCGGATTGAGCACCACCGTGCGGCCGAGCCGACGTCCGGCCGACAGCGCCGCGAACACCGCATCCGGCGGCGTCTCGAGCTGGCAGATCACGACGTCGGCCGACGCCAGCGCGGCCTCGTGCCGCGCGACCGTATCGGTCGTGACCTCGCCATTGCCGCCCGCGACGATCACGATCGCGTTCTGGCTCGCATCGTCGACGACGATCAGCGCGACGCCGGTCGACGCCGACGCGCTCGTCGCGAGCCCCGCGCAGTCGATCCCCTCGGCTTCGAGACCCGCACGCAGTGCCGCGCCGTGCGCATCCGCGCCGACGCAGCCGATCATCGCGACCTGCGCGCCGAGCCGCGCGGCAGCGACGGCCTGGTTGCCGCCCTTGCCGCCCGCCGCCTGCGCGAACGCATGACCGGCGAGCGTTTCACCGGGCAGCGGCAGGCGCGGCGCCCGCACGACGAGATCCATGTTGAGGCTGCCGACCACCGTCACGCGGCCGGCGCCCGCTGCGGGCGCCGTCATGCGCGACCGCCGGAAGCCGGCGGCTCGCGGTAGATCGCCGTCGATTCACGCAGCACGAGACGCGGCGACACGACGCGACGGCGGCTCGGCACGGCCGACGAGCCGCCGCCGATGCGCTCGATCAGGGTCTGCGCCGCCATTTCGCCGAGCGCGCGCACCGACTGGCCGACCGTCGACAGCGCCGGATAGGTGTAGCGGGAGAATTCGATGTCGTCGAATCCGATGATCGAACAGTCGTCGGGCACACGCATGCCGCGCTCGGCCGCCGCACGCAGCGCGCCGACGCCCATCAGGTCGTTGCCCGCGAAGATCGCGCTCGGCCGCACCGATTCGAACAGCCGCGACGCCGCGTGATAACCGCCGAGGCACGAGAAGTCGCTTTCCGCGATCGCGCCCGGCACGATGTCGACACCGCGCTCGGCCATCGCACGGATGAAACCGTGCACGCGCATCGCGCTGACCGCCGTGTCGGTCGGCCCCGTGATGCAGCCGATCTTCGCGTGCCCGAGCTCGAGCAGGTGGCGCGTCGCCAGGTACGCGCCGCGCTCGTGGTCGATCTGCACGAGGTCGGCCGCGAGCCCCTCGATGTTGCGATCGACGACGACGAGCGGCGCATGGATGTCCGCAAGCGTCTGCGCGAGCACCGCATCCTCGCCCGCCGACGCGACGATCAGCCCGTCGATGCGCTTTTCCTGCAGCACGCGCAGGTAGTTGCGCTGCTTCACGGGATCGTCGTCCGAGTTGCAGAAGAACACGCAATAGCCATTGGCCGCGCACTGATCCTCGATGCCGCGCGCAAGTTCCGCGAAATACGGATTCGTGCTGTTCGGCACGACGAGGCCGATGGTCGCCGTCGCACGCGCCTTCAGCGAGCGCGCCACGGCCGACGGCACGTAATTCAGCTCGCGGATTGCGCCCTCGACCTTCGCACGCACATCCGCAGACACCGGCCGCGAGTTGTTCACCACGTGCGAGACGGTCGTAAACGACACGCCCGCCATGGCTGCCACATCCTTGATCGTCGCCATTTCCCGTTTCTCTCTGGTCTGTTCTGTCTGTCTTTCTACCGCACGCGCGTGCGCCGGCTGCGATACGTATCGAGCACGACCGCCACCACGATCACCGCGCCGGTGATGATCCGTTTCGTCGGCTCGTTCGCGCCGATCTGCGCCAGCCCCGCGGCCAGCACCGAGATGATCAACACGCCGAAGAACGTGCTGATCACCGAGCCGCGCCCGCCCATCAGGCTCGTGCCGCCGATCACGACGGCCGCGATCACCTGCAGTTCGAGGCCGACGCCCGCGTTCGGGTCGGCCGCCTCGAGCCGCGAAATCTGGAACAGCGACGCGAGCCCCGCGAGCGCGCCCATCAGCGCGAATACGAGAATTTTATACGGCCTCGGGTTAACCCCGGCAAGTCGGACGGCTTCTTCGTTCGTGCCGATCCCGACGAGATAGCGTCCGAACACGGTGCGCGTCAGCACGAACTGGGCCGCGATCATCACCGCGACCGCGATCAGGAACGCCGGCGAGATGCCGAGCGCGATCGGGTTCGACAGGAAATCGAACGCGTCGCCGATATAGGCGGTGCGCGAATTCGTCAGTTGGTACGCGAGGCCGCGTGCGGCCTCCAGCACGCCGAGCGACACGATGAACGACGGGATCCGCCAGCCGACCGTGACCGCGCCCGTCAGCGCGCCCGTGACGGTCGCGACCGCGATGCCGATCAGCGCGGCCGGCAGCGGCCCCCACTGCCATTTCAGCGCGGCGACGCTGACCATCGACGCGGCGAGCGCGAGCACCGAGCCGACCGACAGGTCGATCCCGGCGATGATCAGCACGAAGGTCATCCCGACCGACATCACGACGAGATCGGGAATCTGGTTCGCGATCGTGCTGAACGTATCGTAGGTCAGGAAATGCGAGCTCAGCGTCGAAAACAGCACGATCATCGCGGCAAGCGCGCCGGCGAGCCCAAGATAGTTCGACAGGCCGAGCCGCGTGCCGGACAGCGTGCGCGCGCGGCGCCCCGTCACGTCCTGCTGCGCGCCTGCGTCGGTCGGGGATACGGGAGGCTGGGTCATTGCTGTCGTCCTGTCGTCGAAGTGCCCGGAGCGGCGCCTTGCGCCTGCCCCGCGTCCGGATGCCGTGCGCCGTCCGGCGGCGTCTCGCGGCCGAAGCCGGCGAATGCCGCGGCCAGCAGTGCATCCTGGGTCCAGTTGCCGCGCTCGAACACGGCGGTCATGCGCCCGGCCGACATCACGCCGATCCGGTCGCAGATCAGCATCAGCTCACGCAGGTCGCTCGACACGACGACGAGCGCGCGGCCTTCGCGCGCGAGCGCGCCCATCAAAGTGTAGATCTCGAACTTCGCGCCGACGTCGATCCCGCGCGTCGGCTCGTCGAACAGCAGCACGCCCATGTCGCGCGCGAGCCAGCGGCCGATCACGACCTTCTGCTGATTACCGCCCGACAGCTCGCCGACCGCCTGCGCCGCACCGTGCGTGCGGATTCGCAGCGCGTCGATCTGCTGCTCGGCGAGCGCCGTTTCACGCGCGCTGTCGACGATGCCGCCGCGCGCCAGCCGGTCGAGCTGGCCGAGCGACACGTTCGCGGTGATCGACTGCGTGAGCAGCAACCCTTCGCCCTTGCGATCCTCGGTGATCAGCGCGATGCCGTGCTTCACCGCCTCGACGGGCGAGCCGATCCGCACCGGCTTCGGCGGCTGGCCGATCGCGATCGTTCCCGCATCAGGCGCATCCGCGCCGTAGATCAGCCGCAGCAGTTCGGTACGTCCCGCGCCGATCAGCCCCGAGATGCCGAAGATCTCGCCCGCGCGCACCTCGAGCGACACGTCGCGCACCGCCGTCCCGCGGGCGAGGCCCGACACGACGAGCCGCGGTGCGCCGATACGGCGCTCGCCGAGATCGATGTGCTCGCCGATCTCGCGCCCGACCATCAGCGTGACGAGCCCGTCGGACGTCGTCGCCGCCATGTCGCCCGCATGGACGAGCCGGCCGTCGCGCAGTACCGCGACCCGCTCGGCGACACGCGCGAGCTCCTCGAGCCGGTGCGAGATGTAGATGATCGTGACCCCGCGTGCCTTCAGCCGGTCGATCTGCTCGAACAGCAGCTCGACTTCACGCGCGGTCAGCATCGCGGTCGGTTCGTCGAGAATCAGCACGCGACAGTCGCCGATCAGGTTGCGCGCGATCTCGACCATCTGCTGATGGCCGATGCCGAGCGCGCCCACCGGCGTATCGGGATCGACCGTGTCGAGCCCGACCTGCGCCATCGCGGCCCGCGCGTCGTCGCGCAACCGCGCGCGGTCGATGATCCCGAAGCGCCGCGGCAGGCGGTTCAGGAACAGGTTTTCGGCGACCGTCAGGGTCGGCAGCAGGTTCAGCTCCTGCATCACCATGCGCACGCCGAGCGCCTCGGCCTGCGTCCGGCTCGCCGGCGCATAGGGCTGGCCGCCCAGCTGCATCGTGCCGACGGTCGGCTCGACGAGCCCGCCGATGATCTTCGACAGCGTGCTCTTGCCGGCGCCGTTCTCGCCCGTCAACGCAAGCGCGTGGCCCGCCTCGAGCGTCAGCGTGACCTCGGCGAGCACGGGTTCGGCATAGGTCTTGCCGATGCCGGATACGGACAGCACGGGAGCGGCTGCGCGGGAGGGTTGGGAAGTCGGGTCCATCGCGATCCTGATTGCGGCCGCGCGCACGCGGCGCGCGGGTATGACGCTCACAAGTGCATGTGCATGCAGTGGCCGTGATCGCGCTCACCCCTGATAACGGCCGCCGCGCCCGATTCTTGAGGGCGGCGGCCGTATCGGGGTTGCGTCACTTCGTCACGAGATCCACCGGCGTCTCGACCACGCCCGACATGTCGGCCTGCTTGCGATGCTCGGAGATCGCCTTGAGCGCCGTGTCGATGCCGAACACGGCCTGCTTCGCCGCGTACTGATCGGCCGTCGCGAGCACGCGGCCGTCCTTCAGCATCGGCTTGATCGCGTTGATGTTGTCGTAGCCGACCACGAACACCTTGCCCTGCTTGCCGGCCGCGCGCACGGCCGACACGGCGCCGATCGCCATGTTGTCGTTGCCGCACAGCAGCGCCTTCAGGTTCGGGTATTCGTTGAGCATCGCGGCCGCGACCGCATTGCCCTTGTCGATCTCCCATTCACCGGACTGCACCGATACGACCTTCATCCCGCCCGCCTTCATCGCATCCTCGAAGCCGGCCGTGCGCTGCTGCGCATTGGTCGTCGTCGACACGCCCTCGACGATGCCGACCTGGTCGCCCGCCTTCAGCCGCTTCGCGAGGTAATCGCCGATCTTGCGCGCGCCCTTGCGGTTGTCCGGGCCGACGAACGGTACGTTCAGGTTCTTCGATTTGAGCACGTCGGGATCGAGCCGGTTGTCGATGTTCACGACGATGATGCCGGCGTCGACCGCCTTCTTCACGACCGGCACGAGCGCCTTCGAATCGGCCGGCGCGAGCACGATCGCGTCGACCTTCGACACGATCATCTGCTCGACGATGCGGATCTGGTTCGCGGTGTCGGTCTCGTCCTTGATGCCGTTGGTGATCAGGTCGAACTGGTTCGCGTTGTGCTTCTGGTATTCCTTCGCGCCCGTTTCCATCGTCAGGAAGAACTCGTTGGCGAGCGACTTCATCACGAGCGCGACCTTCGGCTTGGCCGATGATTGCGCATGGACGGCCGGTGCGGCGGCAACCGCGACGGCGGCGAGCGCGGCGGTCAGGAAGCGACGGCGAAAGAGGACATTCATACACATCTCCTGGCGACCGGCCCCAAGGACCGGACTATTGTTTGACTGTTGTTTTAATGTGAGCAAACGTTTGCGCCACACTACCCGGGCAATGGCCATCGATGCTGCTGTCGGTACCACGGAATGGAAGCGAGGCAGACGGCCGACTGCCTGACGCGTGCTGTTGTTTACGCGCCGCCGCCGGCGGGAAGCCGGCGGAGTGAAGGCTATGCTGTACCGATTCGCGTCGGCGCGCAACCTGTCTGATCAATATTTAAGGGTTTATTCGGAGCGCGTGTCACGCCGGATCCCGCGGCGCCGGCTCGTCTTCATCGGCTGACGGCGGCTCGCCGAATCGGTTCGCATGCGGCGTGCCGGCGATGAAGCCGTTCATCACGAACAACGCGAGCGCGCCGACGATCGGCACGAACACCAACAGCATCCACCATCCCGACTTGTCGATGTCGTGCAGCCGCTTCACACCGACCGCAATCGACGACCACGCCGCGACGACGGCGACCACGATGAGCACCAGCATCGCCAGCAGCGGCAGATCGTCATCCGGCGAGCGGTACGAATCCGCATCGAAAAACACGCTGAGCAACGCGGAAACCAGTGCGTAGATCCACCACGGCAGGCGTCCGATCCGGCCTTCGAAGGAAAAGAGAAACCATTTCAGGTTCATTGTTTACCTCGTCGTCACGCGTGTTGCGTGCTGTGCGCCATGCTGCCGAATGTGTCCGAACAGGCAATCCGCGTGCGGTGTGTTGCGAATGCGAACGGGCTGTCGGTCATGTGCCCCGCGCTTCGTTCCGGCGTCGCGAAGGGTGTCGTTGAAGCGGGCCGGCCGGTCGGGATGGTGCCGGAGAGTCGCGGCAACACCCGTCAGCCGGTATTCACGCGCATTGAATCACAGACAAGGAGAAACGGGGCGGCCGGTATGCAGGATGGCAAGGCCCGATGCGAGGCGCTCGAACGTACCGTCTTGATTTCTCGCTGGCAGGCGAGCGCATGTCGTGCGCCGGGTGCGGGGATGAATCGGCAGGAAACCGCGATTGCGGCCGGTGATTCGATGAGTCTGGGTCGAACAACCAGGCGGCGGCAGATCGCCTGCCGCCGCCTGGTGCATGACGGGACGTCGCGCCATCCGCGGTGATCGCGCGGACGGCGCAGGACGTACTGTCGTCAAACGGCTTCGCGCAACAGCCCCGCGATTTCCGCTTCGTTCAGGTGCGGCGCGAACATCTCGATCAGCCGGTACGCATACGCACGCAGGAATGCGCCCTTGCGCAGGCCGACCCGCGTCGTGCTCGCCTCGAACAGGTGCTGCGTATCGAGCGCGACGAGCCCCGTGTCGCGCTGCGGATCGTAGGCCATCGCCGCGACGACGCCGATCCCCATTCCGAGCTCGACATAGGTCTTGATCACGTCGGCGTCGATCGCGGTCAGCACGACGTCGGGCACGGCACCCGCCTGCGTGAATGCCTGGTCGATGTGCGAGCGGCCCGTGAAGTCCTGGTCGTACGTGATGATCGGGTACTCGGCGATTTCCTCGAGCGTCAGGTTCTCGCGACCGACGAGCGGATGGCCCTTCGGCACGACGACCGTGTGGTGCCACGAATAGCACGGGAACGTGACGATGTCCGGATAGCGGTCGAGCGCTTCGGTCGAGATGCCGAGATCGGCCTCGCCGTTCAGGATCATCTGCGCGATCTGCTGCGGGCTGCCCTGGCGCAGCGCGAGATGGACCTTCGGGAACACGTCGGTAAACTGCCGGATCACCTTCGGCAGCGCGTAGCGCGCCTGCGTGTGCGTCGTCGCGACGACGAGGTGACCGCTGTCCTGGTCGGCGAACTGGCGCGCGACGCGGCGCAGGTTCTCGGCATCGAGCAGCATCCGCTCGATCAGCTGGTGCACGGCCTTGCCGGGCTCCGTGAGCCCCGTCAGCCGCTTGCCGCGCCGGATGAAGATATCGACGCCCAGCTCATCCTCGAGATCCTTGATCTGCTTGGACACGCCGGACTGCGACGTGTACAGCACGTTCGCGACTTCCGTCAGGTTCATGTTCTGGCGCACCGCTTCGCGCACGAACCGCAATTGCTGAAAATTCATGGGTATGCCTCTTAGGCTGTCGTTGTTTGATTGTCTGATCGGAGCGCGCTCCGCCCCCTGCCCTGCATTCTGGCGTCAACGCGCGGGAAACACACGCACCGCGCGCGGCACGGCCGTCGCACCGTCGCCGACCTGCAGCGACAGCGCACGCCATGCGTCGCGATCGAGTTCCGCCTCGAGCGCGCCGCCCGCGCGCGCCTCGAGCTCCACGCGCACCGAACCGCCGAGCGGAATCACGCGGCGCACGTCCACCGCGATGCCGTCGCGGTGCCCCTCACCGGCCGGCCAGAGCTGCAGGTCGTGCGGCCGCACGTACGCGTTCGCCGGTCCCGCGAAATCGGCATCGACCTCGATCGGCGCAGCCGCGCCCTCGGCCACGAAGCCGCGCCCGGCGACCGTGCCCGGCAGCCGGTTGGCCGCGCCGAGGAACTCGTAGACGAACGCGCTCTGCGGATGATCGTAGACGTCCTGCGGGCTGCCGACCTGCTCGACGTGGCCGCGGTTCAGCACGACGATGCGGTCCGCGACTTCCAGCGCCTCCTCCTGGTCGTGCGTGACGAAGATCGTCGAGATGTGCAGGTCGTCGTGCAGACGGCGCAGCCAGCCGCGCAGTTCCTTGCGGACCTTCGCGTCGAGCGCGCCGAACGGCTCGTCGAGCAGCAGCACCTTCGGCTCGACCGCGAGCGCGCGGGCGAGCGCGATGCGCTGGCGCTGGCCGCCCGACAGTTCCGACGGATAACGCTGCGCGAGCCAGTCGAGCTGCACGAGCTTCAGCAGCTCGTGCACCTTGTCGCGGATCGCGCTTTCCGACGGCCGCTCGCGGCGCGGCTTCACGCGCAGCCCGAACGCGACGTTCTCGAACACGGTCATGTGGCGGAACAGCGCGTAGTGCTGGAACACGAACCCGACCTGCCGATCGCGCGCGCCGACCGACGCGACGTCGAGCCCCTGCAGCACGACCTGGCCGGCGTCCGCGTGCTCGAGGCCCGCGATCACGCGCAGCAGCGTGGTCTTGCCGCAGCCGGACGGCCCGAGCAGCGCGACCAGTTCACCGGGCGGGAAGTCGAGCGACACGTTGTCGAGCGCCGTGAAATCGCCGAAGCGCTTCTGAAGGTTACGGACGGTGATACCCATTCTGGTTGCCTCTTTACGATTTCGACGAAACGGCGGCGGGGCCGGCGTGTGCGGGAACGGTGTCGCTCGCGCCGGCCAGTTCGGCGGCGAGATGACGCTCGGCGATCAGTTTCAAGGCGAGCGTGACGAGCGCGAGCAGCGCGAGCACCGACGCCACCGCGAACGCTGCCGCGAAGTTGTACTCGTTGTACAGGATCTCGACGTGCAGCGGCATCGTGTCGGTCACGCCGCGGATGTGGCCCGATACGACCGACACCGCGCCGAACTCGCCCATCGCACGCGCGTTGCACAGGATCACGCCGTACAGCAAACCCCACTTCACGTTCGGCAGCGTCACGCGGCGGAAGATCTGCCAGCCCGACGCGCCGAGCACGCGCGCGGCTTCTTCCTCGTCGGTGCCTTGCGCCTGCATCAGCGGAATCAGCTCGCGCGCGACGAACGGAAACGTGACGAAGATCGTCGCGAGCACGATGCCCGGCACCGCGAAGATGATCTGCACGTCGTGCGCCTGCAGCCACGGCCCGAGCCAGCCCTGCGCGCCGAACAGCAGCACGTACACGAGACCCGAGATCACCGGCGACACCGAGAACGGCAGGTCGATCAGCGTCGTCAGCAGCGCCTTGCCGCGGAATTCGAATTTCGCGATCGCCCACGACGCGCACACGCCGAACACGAGGTTCAGCGGCACGGCGATCACGGCGACGGTCAGCGTCAGCTTGATCGCCGACCACGCGTCGGGATCGGCCAGCGATTCGAGATAGAAGCCGACGCCTTTTCTCAGCGCCTCGACGAACACCGCGGCGAGCGGCACGACGAGGAAGAACGCAAGGAACGCCAGCGCGATGCCCGTGAGCAGCCAGCGCACGACGCGCGACTCGCTGACGGGGTCGAGCCGCTTCGCAGCGCGCCCTTGCTCGGCCGAAGACGGGGTTTTCAGCACGACGGTGGCCTCCTGGCTCATTGCTGGCCTCCTGCTGCGGCGGCGGTGACGGTAGCAGGCGCGGGACCGCTCGCACCCTTGCTCGTGCGGCGCTGCAGATACCACTGCAGCGTGTTGATCAGCAGCAGCATCAGGAACGACACGACGAGCATCACGACCGCCAGCGCGGTCGCGCCCGCGTAGTCGTACTGCTCGAGCTTCGTGATGATGAGCAGCGACGTGATCTCGGATTTCATCGGCACGTTGCCGGCGATGAAGATCACCGAGCCGTATTCACCGAGCGCACGCGCGAACGCGAGCGCGAACCCGGTGAGGAGCGCCGGCAGCACGGCCGGCAGCACGACACGGCGGAACGTCAGCCAGCGCGACGCGCCCAGGCACGCGGCCGCCTCTTCCTGCTCGCGCTCGAAATCCTCGAGCACCGGCTGCACGGTGCGCACGACGAACGGCAACCCGATGAAGGTCAGCGCAACCAGCACGCCGGCCGGCGTGAACGCGATCTTGATGCCGAGCGGCGCGAGATACTGGCCGACCCAGCCGTTGGTCGCATAGACGGCCGCGAGCGAGATGCCGGCAACCGACGTCGGCAGCGCGAACGGCAGGTCGACGATCGCATCGACGAGGCGCTTGAACGGGAACGTGTAGCGCACGAGCACCCACGCGACGAGGAAGCCGAACACGGCGTTGATCAGCGCGCCGCCGAGTGCGGACGTGAACGTCAGCCGGTACGACGCGAGCACGCGCGGCGACGCGACGGCGGTGACGAACTGGTCCCACGACAGCGTCGCGGTCTTCAGGAACGTGGCGGCGAGCGGTATCAGCACCACGAGGCTCAAATAGGCCACCGTGATGCCTAGCGTCACGCCGAAACCGGGCAGCGCGCTCGGCTTGCGAAAGGTGTACGTCGTCATCGGATGCTCTTGCTGGGTCGATGCTGCTCATGGGTCCGACGCAAACGCCGGCGCGATGCTTTGCGCCGGCGGCCCGCCGAGGGTGCGGCGCGCTGTCGTGGCGCGCCGCTGTCGTTATGGTGTTACTGCGGCTTGTAGATCGAATCGAACACGCCGCCGTCCGCGAAATGCGTCTTCTGCGCATTCGTCCAGCCGCCGAAGGTATCGTCGACCGTGTACAGCTTCAGCTTCGGGAACTGCTTGGTCAGCTCCGCCGGCACGTTCTTCGAACGCGGCCGGTAGTAGTTGCGTGCCGCGATCTCCTGGCCCTGCGGGCTGTACAGGAAGTTCAGGTACGCATCGGCCAGCTTGCGCGTGCCCTTCTTGTCGACCACCTTGTCGACCACCGCGACGGGCGGCTCGGCCAGGATGCTCACCGACGGCACGACGATCTCGAACTTGTCGGTACCGAATTCCTTGACCGACAGGAACGCCTCGTTTTCCCATGCGATCAGCACGTCGCCGATCCCGCGCTGCACGAAGCTCGTGGTCGCGCCGCGTGCGCCCGAATCGAGCACGCCCGCGTTCTTGTAGAGCTTCGTGACGAATTCCTTCGCCGTCTGCTCGTTGCCGCCCGGCTTGTGCACCGCGTACGCCCATGCGGCCAGGTAGTTCCAGCGTGCGCCGCCCGACGTCTTCGGGTTCGGCGTGACGATCGAGATGCCCGGCTTGGTCAGGTCGTCCCAGTCCTTGATCCCCTTCGGGTTGCCCTTGCGCACCAGGAACACGATCGTCGACGTATACGGCGACGCATTGTCGGGCAGGCGCTTCTGCCAATCCTTGTTGACGAGGCCCTTGTTCGCGAGCGCGTCGATGTCGTACGCCAATGCCAGCGTGACGACGTCGGCCTGCAGGCCGTCGAGCACCGAGCGCGCCTGCGCGCCCGAACCGCCGTGCGACTGCTTGAAGTTGACGGTCTCGCCCGTCTTCGCCTTCCACTCCTTGCCGAACGCCTGGTTGAAGTCCTGATACAGCTCGCGCGTCGGGTCGTACGACACGTTCAGGAAGGTCGTATCGGCCTGGGCGTGCGTCGCGACGCCCAGCGCCGCCGCCGCGCCCAGCGCGAGTGTTGCGATCAGGCGGCCCACTCCGCCCACCAGCCCCGTATTGCGCTTGCCCATCCTTGGTTCTCCAGTGTTGTCGGTATTGCGATGTCGGGCCAGTCTAGCGAACGGGTTACATGATTAAAAATAATCGTTCCTCATTTTTTAATACTCAAAAGTGCTAACGCAGACGGGATGGACGGTTGCGGCAGATGAACCGGCGTCCGGACGTCGCAAAATCACGTCGGAACCGGCGTGATCGCGTCGAACCTCACGTAACACTTGAAATTCGCGAACTACTGTATAAAAATACAGCTCACTGTCTATCCATACAGTTGAGCCATGACCAAACTCACCGCCCGTCAGCAGCAAGTGTTCGACTTGATCCGTCGCGCGATCGAGCGCTCCGGATTCCCGCCCACCCGTGCCGAGATCGCGGCCGAACTGGGCTTCAGCTCGCCGAATGCGGCCGAAGAGCACCTGCGCGCGCTGGCGCGCAAGGGTGTGATCGAGCTGGCCGCCGGCGCGTCGCGCGGCATCCGCCTGCTCGGCATCGACGATGCCCCGCACCAGTTCACGCTCCCGCACGCCGGCCTGATGCAGCTGTCGCTGCCGCTCGTCGGCCGTGTGGCAGCCGGTAGCCCGATCCTCGCGCAGGAGCACATCTCGCAGCATTACGCGTGCGATCCCGCGCTGTTCACCAGCAAGCCCGACTACCTGTTGAAAGTGCGCGGCCTGTCGATGCGCGACGCCGGCATCCTCGATGGCGACCTGCTCGCCGTGCAGAAGCGCACGGAAGCGAAGGACGGCCAGATCATCGTCGCGCGTCTCGGCGACGACGTCACGGTCAAGCGCCTGATGCGCCGGCCGGGCGGTCTCGAGCTGATCGCGGAGAACCCGGATTACGAAAACATCTTCGTCAAGGCCGGCAGCGCGGAATTCGCGCTGGAAGGCATCGCCGTCGGGCTGATCCGCTCGGGCGAACTCTGACATTCCGTCTCGCTGAGGAGAACATCATGGAACGCCTTGCCCGCCTGCTGCCTTTCCGTCAATTCGGTCGCCTGCGTCACCTGCGCGGCCGCACGCCCTGCGCACCGCTGTCCGCGGCGGCGCCTGTGCAAGAAGAAGTCGCAGTCGAACGGCAGGCGTCCCTGCTGCCGTCGGCGCTCCCCGCTTTCGCGCGGGTATCGCTGAACGCCGGCCTGAATCACGCGGAACCCGCGCGTCGCGCGCCGGTGCGCGTCTATCACGGTCGGTCGCGCCTGATCATGGTCGGCACGATCGATGCCGTGTGCCGGATGATCGATCGCTGCATTGCAGAGGAACGATCGGCTACGCCTGGCGGTCTCTGATTGCGGAACATCCCCGCACCGGAGGCAACGTGACCGGATCTTCGGGCCGCGCATGGCGGCTCAAACCCCTGCTGATCATCGTGCTGGCCATCGCCGCCGTTGCGGCGATCGGCTATGCCTACGCGTCGCCGTACGTCGCGCTCGGCCGCCTGAAAACAGCGATCGATGCGCGCGATGCGCAGGCCATCAGTGAATATGTCGATTTTCCGTCGCTGCGCATCAGCCTGAAGCAGCAGGTCACGGAAGAGCTGATGCGCCGGATCGACGCGGTGAAGAAGAGCAATCCATTCGCGGTGCTCGGTGCACTGATCGGGTCGGCATTGATCGGCCCGCTGGTCGATGCATACGCGACCCCGGAGGGTGTGGCCGCGCTGATGAGCGGATTGCCACCGCGTGGCAATCCGGGAGAGCGTCCACCTGACTTGTCGAATCTGCCACCAGGCAGCGATGCATCGGGCAACACGCCGGCCGCACCGGCGCCCAATCAGGCTTCGGCAAGCGCAGCCGCTCCGGGCAGCAACGCGGTAGCCGCATCATCGCCGCCCCCTGCTGCTGCCGCGCCGGCCAGCCCGGTCGAAGCACCGCATTCGCCGCATCAGCAGCAAACCAGCGCCGGCTACCGGAATATCGATGAATTCGTCGTGACCTACCAGCGCAGTGCCGACGGCACGCGCTATGCGGCGATATTCCACCGCTTCGGCCTGTTCTCGTGGAAGTTGTCCGCAATCGACCTGCACGCTTGACAGGGCCCGACAGGACTTGACTGGCTCGGGGGCGTCGCCCGAGCCACTGAGGCGGCGTGACTGCCCGACCGGCACGGTTCGCCAGTCAGGCAGTCATCGAATCATTGGATCATTTGCCGTTCGCCGTGGCCGCTTCACGCTCGCGTGCGATTTCAGCCTTCTGCTCTTGCGCCGACGAACACGCGACCAGAATGCTGCAGTTCACGCGATCGAGCAGTTGTGTGTTGCCCGAGCCCATCCACCATCTCGACAGCCCGCTGCGGCACCGGTGGCCGACGACGACGAGATCGGCGTTCAGTTCCGTCGCGAGATTCGCGATTTCGTCGATCGGATAGCCGAATGCGAAATGGCCTTCGGCCTGCACGCCGCGCTCGCGCAGCCAGTTCACCCCTTCCTGCAGGATTTCACGCGCGGTTTCCTCAAACCGGCCGCACGCGACGTCGGTCAGCAAACCCGCGCTCTGTGCAATGCTCGAGCGCATGTCGACGACCGACAGCAAATGCGTTTCGGCCTTCAGGTCCATCGCGAGATTGGCGCCGCAGCGCAGTGCCTTGCGCCCTTCGAGCGTGCCGTCGTAACACAGCAGAATCTTGTTGTAGCTAGCCATGAAACCTCCCTATCGCAACAACGAGCCTACGCATTCATCATGGTGCGCCGCAATTCAGGACGCAAGGGATGGAAAACGCTGATTCGCCCCGCTCGGCGCGTGCGCGATGATGCGGTGCACGATCGGTGCGCGCATGCATCGCACCGCGCAGGCATGCCCTGAAGAGACGCAGCCGATGCACTAGAATGGCCCGTTCGTACTCCAGCGGGCCACCAGGCGCCGGCGTCGTGCGCTTCGGTCATGCCCGTGTGACAGGCAATCGTCCGATCGGTTCGCCAACCGGCCATGCATCCGGCAGCGGAACGCTGCCGCGCCCGCTTACAACGACAACACACCCATGCTCGTTGCACCGATCGATTTCCGGAACGTCGAAAAGCGCTATGGCGACAAGCTCGTCGTCAACGGCCTGTCGTTCACCGTGCAGGCCGGCGAATGCTACGGCCTGCTCGGCCCCAACGGCGCGGGCAAGACCACCACGCTGAAAATGCTGCTCGGACTCACGCACCCCGATGCAGGCACCATTTCGCTCTGCGGCGAACCGGTTCCATCGCGTGCGCGGCATGCGCGCCAGCGTGTCGGGGTCGTCCCACAGTTCGACAATCTCGACCCCGACTTCACCGTGCGCGAGAACCTGCTCGTCTTCAGCCGCTATTTCGGCATGTCGGCGCAGGCTGCGCACGCGCTCGTGAAACCCCTGCTCGAATTCGCGAAGCTCGAGAACAAGGCCGATGCGAAGGTCGGCGAGCTGTCGGGCGGCATGAAGCGCCGGCTCACGCTAGCCCGTGCGCTCGTCAACGATCCCGATGTGCTGGTGCTCGACGAGCCGACGACGGGCCTCGACCCGCAGGCGCGCCACCTCATGTGGGAACGCCTGCGCTCGCTGCTCGCTCGAGGCAAGACGATCCTGATCACCACGCACTTCATGGAAGAAGCCGAGCGCCTGTGCGACCGGCTATGCGTGATCGAGGAAGGCCGCAAGATCGCCGAAGGAGCGCCGCACGCACTGATCGAATCGGAAATCGGCTGCGACGTGATCGAGATCTACGGGCCCGATCCGGCCACGCTGCGCGACGAGCTGGCGGCGTTCGCGAAGCACACCGAGATCAGCGGCGAGACGCTGTTCTGCTACGTGAGCGACCCGGAACCGCTCAGTGCGCGACTCAAGGGTCGCACGGGGTTGCGCTATCTGCATCGCCCGGCCAATCTGGAAGATGTGTTCCTGCGGCTCACGGGCCGCGAAATGCAGGACTGATCGATCATGGACGTGCGCAACTATTCCGCCACCGCCCCGTCGGCACCGCCACGCGTGTCACGCTTCGCGATCGCGATGCCCGCGAACGCAACCAACTGGATCGCCGTCTGGCGGCGCAACTATCTCGTCTGGCGCAAGCTCGCGCTCGCGTCGATGTTCGGCAATCTTGCCGATCCGATGATCTATCTGTTCGGCCTGGGGTTCGGGCTCGGCCTGATGCTCGGCCATGTCGACGGCGTGTCGTATATCGCATTCCTCGCGGCCGGTACGGTCGGCTCGAGCGTGATGATGTCCGCGAGCTTCGAGTCGATGTATTCGGGTTTCTCGCGGATGCACGTGCAGCGCACGTGGGAAGCGATCATGCATACGCCGCTTGCGCTCGGCGACATCGTGCTCGGCGAGATCGTCTGGGGGGCCAGCAAGGCGATGCTGTCGGGGGCCGCGATCATGCTCGTCGCGGGGGCGCTCGGCTATGCGCAGTTTCCGTCGATGCTCGCGGCGCTACCCGTGATCGCGCTCGCGGGCCTCGCGTTCGCAAGCGTCGCGATGATCGTCACGGCGCTCGCACCGTCCTACGATTTCTTCATGTTTTATCAGACGCTCGTGCTGACGCCGATGCTGCTGCTGTCGGGCGTGTTCTTCCCGACCACGCAGCTGCCGCCGATCGCGCGGCACGCGGCGCAGGCACTGCCGCTCGCGAACGCCGTGGAGCTGATCCGGCCCGCGATGCTCGGCCGGCCGGCGACCGACGTCGCGCTGCATGTCGCGGTGCTCGCCGGCTACGCGATCGGCGGGTTCCTGCTGTCCGCCTGGCTGTTCCGGCGGCGGATGATGCGCTGACGGCCGGCGCACCGGGCGCCGGCTTCATGCGACGACGTTACTCGTCGTCGTCGCTCCACGGGATCTCGACGTCGGTCAGGAACGCCACGGTCGCGAGCGGGCCACCTTCCTGGCGGCCGAGCTTGCCGTCCGCGCGATGCCATTCGACGCGGAACTGCGTGCCCGGATCGTCGGCGACCAGATAAACCGAGCGCAGCTCTTCCTTGTCGGCCTCGTCCACCGGGCCGTCGAACGACACCAGCATCTTCTGCGGCCACAGGCCGTTGACCGGATCGTAAATGCGGTCGCCTTGCGGAATGTCGATGCTGGCCTCGACGCCGATCGTTGCGGAGGCCTCGATGATCATCGTGCCGAGTGCGTTCAGCACGGCAGTCGCCCGCGCGGAATTGGCCTGACGGATCGCGAGATCGCCGCGCGTCAGCGCCTTTTCGAGTCGAGGATGAATCTTCGGTTGGGTCATGCGTTTTCCTGTTTGCTTCTTGTAAATGGCGCCGCACGCGTGAAACGGCGGCGCCGGATGAATACGACGATTGCGCCCGGCCGGCGCACCGCTTGCGCGCGTCAGAACCCGAGCGCGATCGCGAGCAGGCCGCTCGCGATCCCGAACACGACGACGAGGATCGCGACGATGGCCAGCATGTAAGGCTTGAACGAACGCGCGAGCATCGCGAGCGACGGCACGCTGATCGGCGGCAGCGTCATCAGCAGCGCGGCGGCCGGGCCGACGCCCATGCCGAGCGACAGCATCGCCTGGATGATCGGCACCTCGCCCGCCGTCGGGATCACGAACAGCATGCCCGCGACCGCGAAGGCGACGATCCAGCCGAGATGATTGCCGATGTCCGGGCCGATATGCGGGAACAGCCATGCGCGCGCGGCGCCGAGCAGCAGCACGAGCACGATGTATTCGGGTACGAGCCGCACGGCCATGCGCGCGAGCAGCTTCATCCAGCGGACGAACGGATTGCCGGCCGCGGCCTGCTCGGCCGCCAGCGCGGCGAGCTGCGCATCGTCGATGCGGGCGTCTTCAGGGCGCGCGATCCGGTTCAGCAGATAGCCGATCCCGAATACCATCGCGACGCCCAGCACGAGGCGCAGCGCACTCCAGTGCCAGCCGAGCACGAAGCCCATGAAAACCAGCGCCGCCGGGTTCAGCACCGTGTTGCCGAGCCAGAACGCGACCGCGCCGCCCGGCGAGGCATGACGTGCACGCAGCCCCGCGACGACCGGCGCCGCGCAGCACGTGCACATCATGCCGGGCAGCGACAGCAGGCCGCCCGCGGCGACGCTGCCGAAGCCGGTGCGGCCGAGCACGCGCGCGACCCAGTGCGCGGGCAGCAGCGCCTGTACGGCCGAACCGAGCAGCAAGCCGAGCACCATCGCCTGCCAGATCGCCTTCCCGTACGCCCATGCGTAGTCGAGCGCGGCCTTCAGCGACGGCTCGGGCGCGGCCGCCGACGTGCCCATCAGGATCGACTGTCCGATCGAGTGATGCTCGGCGGCAACGAACGCCTTGTTGTAGTACGGGAACCATTTCACATAGAACAGCCCCGCGACCGCGATCAGCAGGAAGGTCATCCAGCCGAGTGCCGGATTGGGTTGGGTGCGTGTGGTCGTCATCGTGTGATCGTCGATTGGTTTTTGTCGGTGGCGGGCTTCACGCCTGCCGCAAGCGCGGCCGACGCGGGCAGCCCGGCCTGCGCGAGTTGCGCCAGCAGCGTGCGCGCCTGGTCGCACACATCGGCCGCGTTGGGCCGGAAGGTGAACGTCAGCGCCCGGTTCGGCTTGTTGTACGTCGCGCGATAAGTGCGCGCATAGGCGGGATCGTAATGCTTGTCGATCAGTTCGGTGAACAGTTCGGCACGCGCGCCGGCATCGATCAGCGCCTTCCAGTGCGTCACCTGTTCGCGGCTGTGCAGGCCGATCAGCCGGTGCAGCTGTGCCTTGAACGCGTCCGGTTCGTCGAACAGGTGCGCGTAATCGTCGAGGAGGAACGCGATGCGCTCGTCGTGCGCCGCGTCGACATGCACCCACGGCCCTGCGTGAAACGCTTCGATCAACGCGATCGGCAACTGCACGAGCCCGATCCTGCGGCTTTCCGACTCGACGAACACCGGCCATTCGGGGTCGAAACGCCCAAGTGTTTCGACGAGCCCCGAATCGAACCCCTTCTGCGCCGGCTGCGGCTTGCCCGGCAGCGCGCCGAGCAGCGAACCGCGATGGCACGCGAGCGCCTCGAGATCGAGCGTCTGCGCGCCCGCGTCGCGCAGCGCGTTCAGCAGGCGCGTCTTGCCGCAGCCCGTATGGCCGACGAGCGCGATGTAGCGAAAGCGCGTCGGCAGCGAGTCGAGCGTCGCGCATACCGACTGGCGGTATGACTTGTAGCCGCCGTCGAGCTGGCGCGCCTTCCAGCCGATCAGGTTGAACCAGGTCGTCATCGAGCCCGAGCGCTTGCCGCCGCGCCAGCAGTAGATCAGCGGCCGCCAGTTGCGCGGCCGGTCGGCGAACGTCGTGTCGAGATGACGCGCGATGTTGCGTGCCACCATCGCCGCGCCGACGCGCGTCGCCTCGTACGGCGACACCTGCCGGTACATCGTGCCGACGAGCACGCGCTCCTCGTTGCTGAGCACGGGCGCGTTCAGCGCGCCGGGGATATGATCCTCGGCGAACTCGAGCGGCGTGCGCACGTCGATGATCTCGTCGAACTCGCCGGCGCGATCGAGGGTGACAATCAGGTTCTTCAATTTGGCGTCGAACAGGGGCGATGCGGCTCGATGAGCCGCATGGGCACGGAAGGCGGATTGGCGATTATCTCACGGGCCGGCGTCTCGGGCCGCGCGCGGCGGCCGGCGGCGGCGATGCGGCCTGCATCGCGTCGATCAGATGGTCGCGGAACGCGCGAACCGACGCGGGCAGATCGCGCCCCGCCATCGTCTGTACCTGGATGCTGCGCTCGCGCAACTGCGGGTTCGTCACGGGCACGACGACGAAGCCGTCCGCGGCGCAGCGGTCGCGCACCGACAGCAGCCCCGTGAACATCACCGCGCCCGTGCGCCGCGCATAACCGTACATCGCCGCCGTGTTGTTGCTCGTCAGTTCAGGCTCGAGCAGCAGCCCGTCGAGCGCGCATGCGATGTCGATCAACTGGCGCACCGTGGTGCCGGCCTCGGGCAGCACGTGCGGGTGACGCGCGACATCGGCGAGCGACACCGCTTCACGCGTCGCGAGCGGATGGTCACGTCGCACCAGCGCGAAGATCGGCGCGCGCTCGGTATGCTCGACGCGCACGCCCTTCTCCGGCGCGAGGCTGAAGCTCAACGCGATGTCCACGTCGCCGTCGCGCACGCGCCGCGTCGCGTCCGCCGGCGACACGACCCACACCGAGAAATCGACGCCCGGATGACGCGCCTTGAAGCGCGCGAGCGTGCCGGGCAGGAAATCGATCGCGAACCCTTCCGAGCAGGCGATCTTCAGCAGGCTGCCGTGCAGCGCGTCGAGCCCGCCGATGTCCTTCATCACGTGCTCGGCCTCCAGCAGGCTGCGCTGCGCGAACGCCAGAAGCCGCTCGCCGGCCTCCGACAGCGCCATCCCGCGCGGCCGGCGCTCGAACAGCGGTGCGCCGAGCTCGCTCTCGAGTTTCGCGATCTGGCGGCTGATCGCCGAGACGGCCACGTGCAGCCGCGCGGACGCGTCGCTGATCGAACCGGTGCGCGCCACCTCGACGAAATACCGCAACGCCAGGCCATGCAGGAAAGCCGCCATCGTTCTGTCTCCACCCGGCTGCCGGCCGCGCTGCTTTGCCTTTTCGGCAAAGAAAGGTTCGAAATTCGATCATTGTGACAAAAAAAACGGCTTTCTAGAATCGATCGCACTTCACGCTGCACACACGATCCGCGGCGTGCAGCGAACCCGACAGAGGAGACACGACTTGAGCCGTACCGCCGCCATCCAGCACGCGCTGAACCAGTTCGAATCCTGTGCGTTCTTCACGACCCTGAGCCGCCGCGTCGGCTTGCGAACCGAAAGCCAGGAGAGCGGCAACGGTGCCGCGCTGCGCGCCTACCTGACCGACGAGATCGCACCCGAGGCCGCGCGCCTCGGCTTCACGTCGCGGATCGTCGACAATCCCGTCGACGGCGGCGGCCCGTTCCTGCTCGCATCGCGCCACGAAGACGATGCACTGCCGACCGTGCTGATCTACGGCCACGGCGACGTCGTGCGCGGCTACGACGCGCAGTGGCGCGCACCGCTGTCGCCGTGGACGCTGACGGCCGACGGCGACCGCTGGTACGGCCGCGGCAGCGCCGACAACAAGGGCCAGCACACCATCAACCTGGCCGCGCTGGCGAGCGTGCTCGATGCGCGCGGCGGCCGGATGGGCTTCAACGCGAAGCTGCTGATCGAGATGGGCGAGGAAACGGGTTCGCCGGGCCTCGACGCACTGTGCCGTCAGGAGCGCGATGCGCTCGCGGCCGACGTGCTGATCGCGTCCGACGGCCCGCGCATCGCGGCCGCGCGCCCCACGGTGTTCCTCGGCTCGCGCGGCTCGGTCAATTTCAAGCTGAGCCTGCGCGCCCGTGACGGCGCGCATCACTCCGGCAACTGGGGCGGGCTGCTGCGCAATCCGGCGATCGTGCTCGCGCACGCACTCGCGAGCCTCGTCGACGCGCGCGGCGCGATTCGCGTCGCGGGGCTGCGTCCGCCGCCGATCCCGGCCGCCGTGCGCGAGGCGCTCGCCGATCTCTGCGTCGGCGGCGGCCCCGGCGATCCGGCGCTCGACGCCGGCTGGGGCGAGCCCGGCCTCACCGCGCCCGAGCGTGTGTTCGGCTGGAACACGTTCGAGATCCTCGCATTCAAGGCCGGCAACCCCGAGCACCCCGTCAATGCGATCCCGCCCGCCGCGTATGCGCACTGCCAGTTGCGCTTCGTCGTCGGCACCGACTGGCAGGCGCTGCATGCGCACCTGCGCACGCACCTCGATGCGCACGGCTTCGCCGACATCGAGATCGACGTCGAGCGCGGTGCACCGGCGACGCGCGTGTCGCCGGACGATCCGTGGGTCCGCTGGGCGGTCGCGTCGCTGGCGCGGACCACCGGCAAGAAACCCGCGATCCTGCCGAATCTCGGCGGCACGCTGCCGAACGAAGTGTTCGCCGACACGCTCGGGCTGCCGACCCTGTGGGTACCCCATTCGTACCCCGCGTGCTCGCAGCACGCGCCCGACGAGCACCTGCTCGCGAGCGTCGTCAGCGAGGGGCTGCAGATGATGGCCGGCCTCTTCTGGGATCTCGGCGAGGACGCCCCGACCGTTCGCCGCGCGGCGCCCGCCGCGGCCGGCGCCACCCTGTAACGCGCTTCGCCCCTTTCACGGGATCTGCCCACACGATGAACACGACCCCCCTGACCTCGCGGGAAGCCGCCCACCCCAGCGCCGCGAAGATCCGGCGCATCATCTTCGCGGCGTCGATCGGCAACGCACTCGAATGGTTCGACCTGATCGTCTACGGCTTCTTCGCGGTGACGATCGCCAAGCTGTTCTTCCCCGCCACAAGCGAAGCGACGTCGCTGATGCTCACGCTCGGCACGTTCGGGCTGTCCTACCTGATCCGGCCGATCGGCGGCTTCGTGCTCGGCGCGTACGCGGATCGCGCGGGCCGCAAGGCGTCGCTGCTGCTGTCGATCGCGATGATGATGGCCGGCACGCTGCTGATCGCGTCGATGCCGACCTATGCATCGATCGGCATACTTGCGCCGCTCGGGATCATGTTGTCACGGCTGATGCAGGGCTTTTCCGCGGGCGGCGAATTCGCGAGCTCGACCGCGTTCCTCGTCGAGCACGCGCCGCAGCGGCGCGGTTTCATGTCGAGCTGGCAGTTCGCGAGCCAGGGCCTCGCGACGCTGCTCGCGTCGGGCTTCGGTGCGCTGCTGACGTCCACGCTGACAACCGCGCAACTCGAAAGCTGGGGCTGGCGCGTGCCGTTCCTGTTCGGGCTCGCGATCGGCCCGGTCGGGCTGTACATCCGCCGTTACGTCGACGAAGGCGTCGAGTTCAAGACGCAGGCACGCTCGGAAGCGCCGGTGCGCGAACTGTTCGCGGATCAGAAGCTGCGGCTGCTGCTGTCGATCGGCGCGCTCGTGATCTCGACCGCGATCAACTACATGGTGCTGTACATGCCGACCTATGCGATCAAGCAGCTCGGCCTGCCCGCGTCGACGGGCTTCGCGGCGACGCTCGCGACCGGTTTCGTACTCACGCTCGTCACGCCGGTCGTCGGCCACCTGTCCGATCGCACGGGGCGGATCCGCATGATGGCGGCCGCGGCCATGCTGATGCTCGTCAGCGTGTGGCCGACGTTCGCCTGGCTCACGCGCCACGCGTCGTTCGCAACGATGCTCGCCGCACTGGTCTGGATCGGCGCGCTGAAGGCGATGTACTGCGGCGCGCTGCCGGCGCTGATGGCCGAGCTGTTCCCGTCGCAGACGCGCGCAACGGGGCTCGCGGTCAGCTACAACACGGGGGTCACGCTGTTCGGCGGCTTCGCGCCGTTCGTCATCACCTGGCTGATCAGCGCAACCGGCAACCGGCTGTCGCCGGCGCTCTACCTGATGGGGTGTGCGGTGCTGAGCCTCGTCGCGCTGTTCGTCGCGCGCACCCGGCTCAAGATGCGATAACGGAAGAAACGACGGCGCGGCGACGCGCCGCCGGTGCGGCCCGGCGCGGCATCGTCGCCGCGCGGGCCGCGCGCCGTTTACGGCGCCGGGTTCGGCTGCCGTTCGTGCAGCGCATCGATCTCGGCGAGGATCTCGTCGGACAGCTTCACGTCGACGCTGCCGATGTTCTCCTTCAACTGCTCGAGCGACGTCGCGCCGACCAGGTTGCTGCGCACGAACGGCCGGCTGTTGACGAACGCCAGCGCGAGCTGCGCGGGCGACAGCCCGTGACGCCGCGCGAGCGCGACATAGCGCGACGTCGCCTCGACGGCCTGCGGCTTGCTGTAGCGCTGGAAACGCTCGAACAGCGTGATGCGCGCACCGGCCGGACGCGCACCGTTCTCGTACTTGCCGGACAGCCAGCCGAACGCGAGCGGCGAATACGCGAGCAGGCCGACGCCGTCACGATGCGTGAACTCCGACAGCCCGTTCTCGAACGTGCGATTCACCAGGCTGTACGGATTCTGGATGCTCGCGATGCGCGGCAGCCCGAGCATCTCGGCCGCGCGCAGGAACTGCGCGACGCCCCATGGCGTTTCGTTCGACACGCCGATCGCGCGTACCTTGCCGGCCTTCACGAATTCCGCGAGCACGCCGAGGGTTTCCTCGATCGGCACCGTGTAGGCGTCGTCGACCCACGGATAGGCGGGACGGCCGAACGTCGTCGTGCTGCGGTCGGGCCAGTGCAGCTGATAAAGATCGACGTAGTCGGTCTGCAGGCGCTTGAGGCTGCCGTCGAGCGCTTCGGTCAGGTTCTTCCGGTCGAACTGGTTGCCTTCGCCGCGAATATGGCGCGGATTGTGCGGCTGCCGCGCCGGCCCCGCGATTTTCGTCGCAAGCACGATGCGCTCGCGCTGCGCGCGATGCTGCGCGAGCCACGTGCCGATGTACTGTTCGGTGCGCCCCTGCGTATCGGGCTTCGGCGGCACCGGATACATCTCCGCGGCATCGATCAGCGTCACGCCTTGCCCGATCGCGTAGTCGATCTGCTCGTGCGCATCGCGCTCCGAATTCTGCTCGCCCCACGTCATCGTGCCGAGGCCGATCAGGCTGACCTCGATGCCCGAATCGCCGAGTGTGCGGTATTCCATGCTGTTCCTGTCGCGTCAGTGGAAAGCAGAAACGCTATCACATTGAAGCGACCGCTTCAGACAGGTGCCGCACACGCTTACAGGCGGCCTTCGGTAAAGGTGCGAGCGTTCACGCGCAGGGCCCGAACGAAGGCATAGCAGCCCCCGTTACTGCGGCCGCTGGATGAAACAGGTCGCCGACGCATGCGCGACGATCTTGTCATCCGGCGTCTTCAGCGTGCCCTCGGCAACGCCCAGCGAACGCGACAGGTGAATCACACGCCCTTCCGCAACCAGCTCGACGTCGCGCGGCACGGGCCGCAGCATCTTCACATGCAGATCGACCGTACCGTAGCCTACGCCCGCATCAAGCATCGAATGCACCGCACACCCCGTGACCGAATCGAGCACCGTCGCCGCGAACCCGCCGTGCACGCCGCCGAGCGGGTTCAGGTGCCGGCCGTCCGCCCGCGCCGAAAATTTCACATAACCGAGCTCGACGTCGAGCGGACGCATCGGGATCGTCTCGGTAATCGACGCGAGCGGCGCATCGCCCGATACCGCTGCGCGCAGCAGATCGAGACCAGACAGGGAAAGCGGGTTCATCGGGTTGTCTCCGGGTTGAAAGCGCGTCGCCGCGCGAGTAAGTTCCAAATTGGAACTGATTATTCACAACGATCACGGTCGTTGTCAACGTGGCCGGGCTCGTTGCAGTCGAAGGCGGGTTCTATAATCGAGCCCGCTATTTCGCTGAACCGCCGCAAGAGACTCGACGATGAAATGGGATGACATCGGCACGCTGAACTGTTCGGTCGCGCGTACGCTTGCCGTGCTCGGCGACCGCTGGACCATGCTGATCCTCCGCAACGCGTTCCTCGGCTGCCGCCGTTTCGACGCGTTCCAGACCCAGCTCGGCGTCACGCGCCATGTGCTGGCGGAGCGGCTCGCGCGGCTCGTCGACGAAGGCGTGCTGGCCAAGCGCGCTTATCAGGAACGCCCGCCGCGTTTCGAATATCGTTTGACGGACAAGGGCCTCGACCTCTATCCGACCCTGCTTGCGCTGACCGCATGGGGAGACCGCTGGAAAGACGACGGCCAGGGGCCGCCAGTGCAGTTGCGTCACCGTACCTGCGGCCATCTGATGCACGCGGTCACCGTATGCTCGGCGTGCGGCGAGCCGCTCGACGCGCGCGACGTGCAGCCGGAGCGTGGCCCCGGATGGGTCGCAGCCGAAGCTGCCGGAAGGGCTGCGGCCGAGGACTGACGCATCGCGCATACTGGAGCGCGTGACGCACACGGATCGTTCGTTGCGTTCGCGTTGCTGTCGCCGGTTCCAGCGAGCCTACCTGGTTGCACTCTCGCACGGCTTGCACGCCGACACCCTGCTGCCACCGCACGCGCATTCACGCGCTGCCATCGCCCCCATCCGCCGATCGCCCCGATCGCACACACGGATCCCGCACAACGCAACTTTGCGTCACCGCCTCTGCCATCGCCGGTCTTCGCGATGCGTCATCCCGTTGCATCCGCACGTGACCGGGCCGCCACGTGTGCGTTACACTCACGGCCCGCTGTCTCGAAATTATTCGCTGTCCAAGATGTTGTCGCGCAATCGCCTCGCCGCTGCCTGTCTCGCCGCCTCCCTGCTCGCCACACCGTTCACCGCTTTCGGCAAGACGCAAAGCGAATCGCTGCTCCAGCAGGCGATCGACTTCGTGTCGCAGTGGCTACCGGCCCCCACTCACGAAGCGCCCGCAACACAGGTCGTCGAATCGGCATTTTCGCCCGATGGCGGTGCCGAAGCGCTGGTGCTGAAAGCGATCGGCGCCGCGCGCAGTTCGATCCGCGTCGCCGCCTATTCGTTCACGTCGCCGCCCGTCACGCGCGCACTGCTCGCCGCCAAGCGACGCGGTGTGAATGTCGCGGTGGTGGTCGACGACAAGGGCAATCGCGCAAAGAGCAGCAAGCAGGCGTTGAACCTGCTCGTCAACGCAGGCATCCCGACACGCACGATCGACGCCTATGCGATCCATCACGACAAGTACCTCGTGATCGACGCCGAGCACGTCGAAACGGGTTCGTTCAACTACAGCGCGTCGGCGGCCAGCCGCAATTCCGAGAACGTCGTCGTGGTGTGGAACAACCCGCAACTCGCGTCGCGCTATCTCACGCACTGGCAAAGCCGTTTCGACCAGGGCACGCCGTACCGCTCCAGCTACTGACACGCGCCGCGCTCACCCTCGCGTTCGATCCGCCGTATTGCAGATGATCGGCGAGCATCGCGCGAAGCTCAATTCGGCCGAATGGCCAACGCGTCGCCTTGCTTAATGGATTTCAGCCGTCCGCCCGGTCGCGGCACCGGCCTGCGTCATCGGCGTGCAGCGATTCGCATGCGCACCCGCGCCGCGTACCGACGACGTCGACAAGCCGCTGGCGCCGCCCGGCAGCGCGTTGCTCACACATACGACGCCGAACGCCAGCGTGTTCTGGACCATCGGATAAAGCAGATACAGCGCAAACGCGAGATAGCCCGCGTACAGAATTCGAACCATGGTGGAGTGGGAGGCGATGAACGATTGGACTCGCCCTGTTTACGGCACTGCGCCGGGCACCTTGAGACGTCGCGCACCGGATTGCGCATCGGGGCGAAACGCGGGCCCATGACGCCCGCTTCTCACCGCATCTGCAACGATCCGGGCCAGGCCGAAACCGCCCGCTTCCGGATTGCCGGAATGGCGATGCGCCGCGCAATGCGCGATACTGTCCGGCATACGATCCCGTGACCGGCCTCGCAGCCGGGACAAAGGACACGACCCATGCAAATTGCACCGAAACCGGCCGACGAGGCGGCCCGGCTCGATACGCTTCATTCGCTCTCGATCCTCGACACGCCGCCCGAAGAACGGTTCGATCGCCTGACGCGTCTTGCACGCAGGCTGTTCGACGTGCCGATCGCACTCGTCAGCCTCGTCGACGACGATCGCCAGTGGTTCAAGAGCCATGCCGGGCTCGACGTCACGCAAACGTCGCGCGACGTGTCGTTCTGCTCCCATGCGCTGCTCGCGGGCAATACGATGGTGATCCAGGATGCGCTGAACGACGATCGCTTCCACGACAATCCACTCGTCACCGGCGCGCCCGGCATCCGCTTCTACGCCGGCCGGCCGCTCGCGGCGCCGAACGGCGCGCCCATCGGTACGCTGTGCCTGATCGACACGCGGCCGCGCTCGCTCGAACCCGACGAGCTCGCGCTGCTCGGCGATCTCGCCCACATGACCGAACGCGAGATCGCCGCGCTGCATTTCGCGACCACCGACGAGCTCACCCAGCTGACGAACCGCCGCGGCTTCGAGATCCTGGCCCGCCACGTGCTGAGCCTGTGCGATCGCCTGAGTCGTCACGCGGTGCTGCTGTTCTTCGACCTGAACGATTTCAAGGCGATCAACGACCGCTTCGGCCATGCCGAGGGCGACCGCGCGCTCAAGGCATTTGCCGACACGCTGACGGGCGCACTGCGCGACAGCGACGTGATCGCACGGCTTGGCGGCGACGAGTTCGTCGTGCTGCTGAGTGCCACCGATCCGGCCGACGTCGCCGAGCCGGTCGACCGCGTGACGCAGGCGCTTGCGCTGCGCAACACGGCCGACGCGCGCGGCTATGACATCCGGTTCAGCGTCGGGCACGTCGACTACGACCCCGCGCACCATCACGACGTGGCCGGCCTGCTCGCATCGGCCGACCAGCGGATGTACGAGCACAAGCAGCGCGGCAGGTCGGCCGGCGCGTGAGCGCGGGCGCATGCCGCCGCCCTGCCGTTCAACTGCGGTGGCGCGGCTGTGTCAGTTGCCGCACGGCGGCGCGCTGGCCATCGCCTCCGCGATCTGCTCGGGCGTCAGGTCGCGCTGGTGCGTTGCGAGCGACCAGCGATGTCCGAACGGATCCTCGACCTGTCCGTAGCGGTCGCCCCAGAACATATCTGCGGCAGGAATCGTCACCGTCGCGCCGGCCGCGACCGCCTTCGCGATCGCCGCGTCCGTATCAGGCACGTACAGGTGCAGACAGACCGGCGTGCCTTTCAGGGCCTTCGGCCCGAGCGCGCCGTGTTCGGGCATTTCATCCACCAGCATCAGTGTCGAATCGCCAATCGCGAGGCACGCGTGCGCGAGCCGGCCGTCAGGCATCGCCAGGCGAAACTGTTCGCTCGCATTGAACGCGCGCTTGTAAAAGTCGATGGCTGCGGTTGCGCCGGCGCAGATCAGGTGCGGCGTCAGCGTACGCATCCCTTCCGGGATCGGTTTGACGGACGTGGACATGGGTGTCGCTCCTTCGGTCGGTTGTCGTATCGGAATCGGGACGGACGCGCGATGCGCACGCCTCCGATGCTACGACGGACGACCCCGGAGGAAATCGACACGGCGCCCTGCATTTTTTTTTGTTTTCTCGAGTATCAGGGCGCCCGGAGTCGCCGCATGGGGCGTCACCCGCCCGTTCGGTCGGCCTCGTTGTCCGGCATGCCGAACTGCCGCCGACATGCCTCGAGCAGTCCTGCCACCACATCGAGCGGAAGATCGGCAAACCGGGCAATCGGCAGCATCACGCCACCCGGCACCCTGGTGCGCGACGAATGCGCCGAGAACTGGTAGCCGATGTAGCGATTGCCTGCGACGCTGATGATCCGGAATTCGGTGACATCACGCCATGGCGTGGCGGGTTGTTCGCGTACGCCTCCGATCAGCCTGAAACCCGTCTCGTCGACATGCAGCACCATCCTGCGTCGCGACGACACGAAGAAGGCGGCCCCCGCCAGCGCCAGCAATCCGGCCAGCGCCGCTACCGGCCAGAGTGCCGGAGCGGCCGCATAACCGCACAGGCTTGCCGCGGCCAGCACCATGCACGCGATCGCCCTTCTTTTCAGGCTCCGGCTGTCAACCGCCAGCGTCACCGGCAACTGGCCGATGATCGTTCCCGCGACCGGATCGACGTGCCAGCCGGAATCGATGGATTCAAGTGCGTCTTTCATTGTGCGATCGCTCACCTCGACGGCCGCCGGGTGATCGAAGTTGGACACCCCGTCGATGCGCTGAAACGGTCGGCGTGCCGACGGGAAATGATCGTGATTGAAAAAGGTACGCATCGACGCACGGCAGCACGCACTCGTCCACGCGGAACGGGCAGTACGCGGCCGGCACCGGTCATATTCAGTTGCACACCTTGACGGTGCCGTTGGTCGTGCATTGACCGGTGGCCCAGTGACTCTGCCCTGCCAGATGAGGCGCCAGGCCGATGCCACGGATCGGTGCGGTTGGCGACGATGCCGGAACGGCTGCGGCCGCCGACGCGGTGTCGGGCGACGGCAGCGGAGGCGGCTCGGACGCCGTCTGGCAAGCCGACAGCGCCAGACAAAACGCGGATGCCCACGGAGCGATGAGGGATCTGGACATGATCTCGTACGCGTTTGCGAAGTTCGCTTCCGGTAACGGCTCGCTGAAGATCGCGTGGCCCGTCAAACCGTTCGGCACAACCGGCCATGCGGCACGACGATCGTCCAATACTACTCCTCGCGATCGACGTCGTGCGAGCTACCGTTCGGCCAGGTGCTGCCATTCATGTGACGGCGCATGCCGCTTCGGTCAGATTTGCGGCAGATCGCGCAACGTGCGCGATTCGTTCGTTGCATCGATGTCGAGCTCGATGCCTTCCGATGCATCGCGATACAGCACGCGTTTGAGCCGGGGCCCGATCGCGGTGGCGTCCGATGCCGAAAAGATTGCGCGGACATCGTTGCCGGACGCGAGCGCGCGCGCCACGTCCGCCACCGGCGCCTCGCTCGGCGTCGCCGCCCACGACCGGTCGGACGGATTCACGGCCGCCCAGCGCACGTGCGTCACGCGCGCGCTGAGCGGATCGATTCGCACACCATTCACCGCAAACATCGACATCGGCATCTCCTTCGAATATTTTTGCGGCCCGCCGTACCGATGCACGGTCACGGACGGCCCCAGATCTCGCAGACGTTTCCCGCCGGGTCCGCCACGGAAATCGCAACCGTGCCGTCGCCGTAGTCCCACTCGTTCAGGATGCCGACGCGGCACGACTCGAGCCGTGCGACGGCTTCCGACACATGCGCGACTTCAACGGCCAGCGCAATGCCATGGCCGGTCGGTCGAAACTCCGGATACGGAAACCTGCCGCCGCTGCCGGTGTGAACGGTCAGCGTTGCTCCGCCCATCACGAAGCGGTGCCACGGATTCCCCGCGGCCGACACGCCTTCGGAGTGAACCGGCAGCGCAAGCGCCAGACGGTAGAAATCCACCACCGCCCGAAAGCGATCGTCTTCGACCGGCACCAGGATGCCCAGACTCGCGATCACGTGCGCCCCTCCGGTCAACGCGATTTTCGATGATACATTGGGACGCTTTACAACCGTCAACAGACAATCGTGCACGGGAGAAACACATGACCGACGCCTGGGGAACCTTCCCTGCCAGAATGGGCGACCATCAGGCTTTCATCAGCTTCAACCACGACTTTGCGGAAATCGCGGAAGGCGATCCGCGCACGTCGCTGCTCAGCGTGCGCGTCCCCTTTGCGCATCCGACGCCGGAAGGCCTGCCGACCGGCGACGAATTCGCCGATCTCGCGAAGATCGAGGACCTGCTGGACGCCACGATCACGGCGAAAGGTGGTGTGCAGGTCGGCCGCATCACCGTCGACGGCCATCGGGATTTCCTTTTCTACGTATCGCTCGACGAAGAGGCCGCGGCGGAGATCATCGACGCGCTGGCCGATCAGACGACCTACGCGTTGCAGTACGCGCACCAGGACGATCCGGACAAGGAAGCGTACTGGCAGACGCTCTACCCGACCGACGACGACCGGCAGATCATGCGCGACATGCGCGTGCTGGACGAATTGCGGAAGAAAGGCGACGCCGGCGATGTCAGCCGGCGCGTGATGCACTGGGCGTACTTCCCCGACCAGAGCGACGCGCATCAGTTCGCGGACTGGGCCGAAGCGAAAGGCTATCCGGTCGAATCGGTCGCCCCCACCGAGGACGGCAAGTCGGCCGTACGGTTCTCGCACGAGGGCACCATGGCACTGGCCGACATCACGCGCCATACGGTCGCGATCAATCGCGAGGTACATTCGTTCGGAGGGGAATACGACGGATGGGAAACCAGTGTCGAACAGGCTGGCCGAGCGGGTTGACCTGCCCGCCGCAAGCGACGTGATGCAACGCATCCGGCGCAAAAAACATCCCGGCGGCATTGATGCGCGCCGCCGGGACCAAGGCATCACCGGCCGAAACCGGCGATGGGCCTGAGGGTTCGCTCAGGCACGAGGAAAGCGATACGTGCGGACCGGGCGATCGGATGCAGGGACACGCAACCGGTGCGATTGCGCTGCCCGCCGAACGCCTGTCCGGTTCCGCCGACGCGGCCTTGCGGCGTCGGACGGGCAAAAAGCCCCCGCTCCTGCGCGAGCGAGCGGGGAAATGGTTGACCGGGCCGGGGAAGAACGGTCAACCGGCCAGATTGTGAGCGCCGGCCGCGCAACGATCTGTGCGGCAACTCACCATTTGGTGACAATGCCGCGGCAACCGGCACGCTCGCGTGCCGCGCGGATCGCGTCACGGCCCGAGCGCGACGCCCGCGACCGGCGCGAGCAACACCACGATGACGGGCGACAGCACCACCGCCCCGATCATCATCACGCCGTCGGCCGCGAGCGTGACCGGGGTCGCGAGTACGCGCACGGCCTTGCCCGCCGTGGTGATGCGATCGGTGACGTCGATCTTGTACGAATGCGCAAACGACGACCACGTCTTGCCCTGTGCAAAACCATCGGCCAGATAACGCGAACCGGCCAGTTCACCCTTCATCTCCAGATCCCTGCTCCCGCGCATCGTGAAGCCGTCCTCCAGCGCGCGGTCCCAGCCCTCGTCGGTCATATCGGCGCGACGGAGCCGGAGCCGGAACTTGCCCGAGATCTTGCTGCCCTGCGCGACGAATTCATAGAGCGACGCGTTGATCGACTTGCGGTAGGGCGATGCCAGCACGGCACCGAGGTGCTCGGGCATATCGAAGATGTAGTGATATTTCTCGCCGAGCACGACGAATTTCTTGCCGTCCTCGCTGACGAGAAATCGGTCGACCGTCTCTTCATATCGGCCATCTTCGAACAGCATTGCCGTGCAGCCTGTCAGGCCGGCGGCGACAACGATCGCGCCCGCCGTCAGCAGCGCTCTTCTTTTCATGTCTGGAATTTGATCTTGTTTTAATGCAAGCGGATATCTTCAGGCCCGGCGCAAGTCTCCGTTAAGTCGCGGCTGCTGTCAAAGCAAGTTTATTCTATTTTTCCGATCGACACGATTCAGGCTTCATTTTTTCTGCATCTTTTTTTGAAACCATGTTTCGCGAACACAAGAGCCCGCATCATGACAGCCGGGTTTCGTCCTCATACCGGTCAGCTGAAAAGCCATTCGGCAACCATCTCGATCCAGTCGAGATCGCTGGCGATGTCGATGACGGTTTCGCCGACGATTTCGGCAGTCGATGTGGTCGATGTCGTTGACGCGTTCGATGCAGTCGATGCGCCCGTCACCAACGCGCCGGCAACGACCATATTCGCCTTCGCCATTTCCGCGGAAGCACCCAATCCCGGAGCGGCCAGCCGCTCCAGCCAGTCGACGATATTGGCACGCGCATCCTCTTCATCCGCGAAATCATTCCGCTCGAGATAGCGGTCGAATACGGTCCACGCAAGTGTCTTGCTTCGCGAATCGGATTCGAGATGCCAATCGACAACGCCCGTCCGACCGGACTCCCTGACTTCGAGCGTCGCGGTGAAACAGTAATCGAGATATTCGATCTCAAGTTTCGACGACATGGTTTTCTCCGGTCAATCCGCCCTCTCTGTTCTTGTGATCATCCGGGCTTGCCGGGTTTCGCGACACAGTGTGAATTCTGCATGAAATTCGCGCGACGGATCATTCCCGCTGGCGGGATCACGATATTCTCATAACCTGTCGATAACGATCGCCGACACATGACTGTACTCGATTTGCTTACCATTCCCCTCGGCGCTTTCGCTCTTGGTTCAGTTCTGCTGCAAGTCACCACGCTTTCCTGTACCGGGTATTGCCCTGCTTCGCCATCGCAATCGCACTGCTAAACTCCGGCCAAGACGGCCGCTTGCAATACCAGAGGAAAAAATGGCACTCGCCCGCGCACAAAAAAATGGCGTAGAGGTCTGGATTGTCCAGCTTCCCGGGCACACTCCGTATGCCCATACGCACCTCAAGCGGGTATTCTCGTGCGACGATACGCGACACAGGGTCGTGACGATCGACCTGCCGAAACTGCTGGCATGTGCCGACCGGGACACGACGGACTACGTGTTGCCGCCTGTTCTTTACTGGGCCCCAGGAAAAGCCGCGGGCATTCGCGAATTCCTCGATCCTGAACAGGACAGGATTCCGGACATGCCGTACATCACGTTTCGCGAGACGAGAACGCGAACGCTGCTCGGCATCCCCGGGCTGTCGAAGGTCGGCGTCGCGTCGTTCCGGAACGGCCAGCATCGCGCGCGCTATCTTGCCTATGCAGGTGCAACGACCCTGCCCGTCGAAGTGCACGAGACGGAAGCCGATTTGCTCGTGCAGTACTGCGGCGTGTCACCGTGAAGTACGTTCGGCTTTCGCCCGGCGATGGCCGCGCATCATGCGGCCGTTCGCTCGAATGTGGCCAGGTGGCTAGGCCTGTATCGCGTAGATCCGGTCGGTGACTTCCGTCTGGCCGATGCGGCTCGTTTCGATACCCGCCAGTTGCCATCCGTTGTGCTCGTAGAAACCGATCGCGCGCTCGTTGCCCGCCAATACCTTCAGATGGACCTGGTGCACGCCGAGCGTTCGCGCCCATGCACGGACGGCTTCGATCATGTGCTTGCCCGTGCCGCCTCCGTGATGCGAAGGATGGACGTGCAGGCAGTCGAGCAGCACGCCCAGCGCCGGATCGACGGGGCGCTCGGCACTGACGAACCCCACGGGCTCGCCGTCCGCCTCGGCGATCAGCACCAGGCCCCGCTCGTTTTCGTTGCGATCGAAATATTGCCGCCACCGAGTCGCATGTTCCGTCGGCACCTCGTCGGACAGGTAGGTCGCCGGCAAGATATGGCTGTATGCAGTTTGCCAGCTCAGCGTGTGCAGGCGGGCGATGTGCCGTGCGTCTTGCGCTGTCGCGGCACGCAGCGTGGCACGGGTTTCCGGCATCGGTGGTTACTCCTTCCACTTGTTCTCTTGATCGGGACGTCTCGCCGCGAAATATACCGCGTGGAGGCGCGCAAGGCTCAATGTCGCCACGCGCAGGTTATCGTCGCGTACCTTGCAAGTGCCGTCGCCGCACGTTGGCTCGTGATGTTTGCAGGCGCTCGCCTCCGTCACGCCTGACGCGATCGCGTCAGCAGTTGTCTGCCGGACGCCATGCAGGGTTCGTGCACCACTGCAGTTCGTTGCCAAAACAACGAGGCACAGGCAAAAAAAATCCCGACACTGTCATTGGCTGTCGGGATCGAACGGCCCTGCAAAGCATGAGGGCACGAGGAAGTCGATACGTTACACCAATGTAAGACTGTTGCGCGCTGTCGGCTCGCGCCAAGTCCCTGTCTCATTCCGCCATAAACGAAAAAAGCCTGCTCACGCGAAACGCGAGCAGGCAAGAAAGCGGATCAGCATTCGAGGCACGAGGGCTGTCCAGAAAAGATAACGGCACCGGGAGCGAGAACCTTAGTCGAAAAAGGAAATTGCGCAACATCACGTCGACTGAATACGGCCATACAATCTCGCGTCGACGATGGATTGCCGAATACCGGCGGCACTGTGGCGATATCCTGTCCAATCGGCCATGTATGGCAAACTTCGGCTCCGAATCGACGCAGCGCGCACTCTTTACCGCAGGGGAATCATGTACGTCTTGATCTATATCGCAGCGGTCGCCGTCGCCAACCTGATGGTCGCTCATTTCGGGCCGGCTGCTACACCGATCATCGCGTTCCTGCTGATCGGCCTCGATCTCGCGATTCGAGACCGGCTCCACCTCGATTGGCGAGGCCGCGCGCTTTGGTCGCGAATGTTTGCGTTGATCGCGGCCGCCGGTGTCGTCAGTTATGCACTCAATCCCGCCGCCAAGGAAATCGCCGTCGCGTCCCTGGTGGCGTTCGGTTCGGCAGCCGTGGCGAGCGCAGTCGTGTTTCAACTCGCACGTCGCTTTCCGATACTGGCGCGCGCAAACGGCGCGAACGTCGCGGGCGCGGCTGTCGACTCCATCATCTTTCCGCTTATTGCGTTCGGGGCCGTGTTTCCGACGATCGCCGCGTTGCAGTTCGTCGCCAAGGTGGCTGGCGGCGCCTTGTGGTCGTGGGTGGTGTTTCGAAACACTCGATCGGTTCAGGCGGGAATCGCGAGCAATGTGGTCGATCGTTGAGGACGGGTTTGCTTTTCGCGGCATTCGCTACGTTCGAATGCGCGTCTGGCAGGACGCCCAAAAGCAACAATCCCGACCTGTTGCGCCGTACTCCATCGCCATGCGCTTGCCGTCCGAATAGCGGCGACGACGTTTTGATAGATGAAGGCCGAAGCGCATCCAGCATCTTGCGCCAGCTTCAGCGCCTGACTCACCTGCTCAAGAAAGGGAAACAGCGCGATGACGTTGCGAGGATGACGCGGATCGGAACCTATCGGGCGGGAACCCTGGCCAAGCGTCTTACAAGCAGTGCTGCAAGCACCTCCAGCTGATACACGATCGCCACGACGTTGTACGCGATGAGGGCAAAGTCACCAAAATCCACCGGGTGCATGTGATAACCGATTCGGTGGTTATCGATGATTTTTTCGAACGAGGCAATGGCCGACGGCAAGCTGACGACGCTCCCGCAGATCAACAGAACGCTGACTCCCGCAACGTATTTGATTCGCGCCTTTTGCGGCAAAACGCAAGTTGCGAGAAGCAAGCCGATGCCGCCTGCGGTGGAAAAAAGAAAAGACCACGCTATAGGCCAATCCACGGCCCAATCCAGCAAAAAATGGATAAACACAAGCCACGACAAGATCAGCAGGGGCATCGCCGGCGCGACTCCAGCGAGCAGATAAAACGACGCCCTCACCACCCTGAGAGTCGTCATAACCGTAATCTTTGGCCTTGAATCGGTTTGCCGTTCCGTTGTCTGGGCAACGGGTTTACTCTTTGACCGCATGGATTCCCCGAGAAGCCTCGAATTCCAAATCCTGTGGAGCCCATCAATTTACCGTAGAACGCCGCTCCGCCAATAGCGCGCGCAAAACGCAACCGGAAATTTGACCGCCCGCTCCTTTCGGCGCATTGGCGCGGCTGCGTTCATTCACTCGGATTCCCGGCACCGCAATTTTCGACTGCACGAAGTACGGCACTCGGCATGTCTACGCGATCGCGATACCGTCGGCCGGAATGCCCCCCGCTCGTGTGAGCGATGCAGCTCAAGCACGACTTCGAGTTGTTCCCGACTGGATGCTCAAAATGGATGGATGGCGAGCAGAACGCTCTGGAGGGAGACGACGAGGCTCGAATCGACGCTATTGCGCCTGATTGCCTCCCGCAAAGCAAAACAGGCGCCTAGGCGCCTGTTTTGTTAATGCATTCGGTGGGGTGGCTGATGGGACTCGAACCCACGACGACAGGAATCACAATCCTTATACATTTTTCATATATATCAATACGTTAGCGTCAAACATTGGAACATGTGGCGCCGGCAATACATTCTCTGGTAAGAGGCGGCATCCCGATCTTCCAGAAAAATTTGCTCGCTTCGGAGACGGTTTGCACACCATCCCGGGCACCCGGACGGCACTGAAGATCCTCGCGCAGCGTCGACGAATGACTAGCACGACCGTCCTTTCAAACGTCCACCGGACCACCGCTTGGCCTACGGCTTAGAAGAACGGCAGATTGAAAATTGAAGGAAACGAAAGCGATGTAAAATCAACGACTTAAAGCGATAGCCAACTCCTAACAGGCGGCGCTTTCGTACCCACTTTTGCCGTTTCGTAGGCACTTAGGGCACAGAGTGGGCACACCCAAGCCTCCGACTTTCGCGTCGGTTTCCCGCCATAGAAATACAGGCCGCAATCGCGGCCTGACAAATCGGTCATTTCTCGGGTTCACACTTCTGAGGGACAAGCGCCGGATGCTTCGGCTTGTTGATTCCTTTTGAAGAATGACTGGCAGGTAAATTTTCGTGCATCACGCAATTTGAAATCTGCGCGTGATTATCTACAAAAACTTGAGTCGATCCGCCGTCTTTCGACGAATCTTTCTCTTTATCTTTTTCCGGCGAAGGCACGTAAGTAAGATATGCATGAATAAGCCCAAGCCCCAAGATGCCAAATGCCACAACCGCAATCCACTTGACAATTCTAAAGGTTGGCTCCCCTCTTTTCACGCGCTTCCATTCCTCACTCAGGACTGATTTCGTCGTGTCCAGCAACTCCTTTGTAAGGCGCTCCTCCTCACTTTTTCGATTGCCACCCGTATACGCAGCTATCAGCCCCCCTCTGAAATTGGATACCTGACGAATCAATTCCGCGTGCTCTTTAGGGTTCAATCGCAAAACTATTCGATGCTCGACCGACTGTAGACCCTGTATTAGTTCGAAATTATCGTCAAGGAATTTTTTCTGTTCGTCCGGCTTCCCTGCCTTAGATCGATATAACGCCGTAACCTCCGTCGCACCAGAAATGAATTGCGAAACATCTTTTCGAAGCTCATCAATCCAAGTTTGACGAAACTCTGAGGTTTTCTGCTCTTTCGTCAGCACCGTGGATACAAACACCACGAGCCCGGCGATAGCCGCGGCGACAATTGAGCCAACTGCGGCATCAGGCAACTGCATAAGCAAGCCCCCTTTAATAATTAGGGCACATCCTTACGAATCATCCCTCAATATTGCAAGAAAATACATATCACCAGCGCGCCGATCAAACGCTCCGTATTCATATATGGGGCAAGCGATTATGGTGAATTTTACGGGATTCCGCTTTTTCAGATAACCCCTCAAACTCGAAAATCCCCTGTCAGTATGAATATGAAGATTAAATTCCTTCTTTGATATCAAATTTAGCGCCTTCGCCTTTGATATGCCACCATTCCCGGAATCCAAACTACGAAGTGTAATGGGTATTTCAACCGGATCGCCCAGAGTTCGAATAGAAACGACCTCGTGAAATGCGGCTGATGTGCGGTGATCAAAAACAAATGTTGACAGCGCTCGCTCGGCAGACAAGGAAACCTCCACATAGCTTCCGTCTCCTTCGCGCGCTCGAATGGCCGACGCTATTTGATCGAACTCCTTGACAATAGACCTATCACCATAAGCTCTAGTCTGACGAGCATCCACTTGATCGAAAAAATCTTGATACGGAATAGGTTCCTGCGCCCCTGCCTTATAATTTATTAATCTTTGCTCTACTTGATCGACCAAATTTTCTCGCTCGATCTGATCAGGCGCCTGCGCCTGCTCATATGCTGGCGTTACGGCACCATCAATTCTCTTAACGATTTCACCGCTATCATCGTCGCTACCCAATAAATCCGCAATGAATCCACCCTCACGGGTTTGGTTCATCAAAAATTCTGTCGACTCATAATCCGAACGCCGAAGCCTAGCATTCTTTACAATACCAGAAGTCTTTATATCGAGATAGGCCCTATCTATTGATGCCTGAATATGACCAAGAGTCTTAGTGAATGTGCGCAATTGAATTGCGTGATTCTTCGCGATTGGCCCATCGAAATGGATTGAAATTTTACTCTTTCTCATAATACCCCGACGAGGAGCGACCCCTCGGCCTCATAGTTGCGTTAGAATTATTCAAACTGCGACTGGAGGATAGCACATTACAACAAACAGAGTTCAAACGCGATAGTGTGATTTTTAGCGGACCAATTCACGTTCGCATTATTACAATATCAGCATTCGATTGGACCAAAAAGCTTTCCCCTTCCTTACACCGCGAAGCGTTATGCTGAAAATGGCGTGACGCTGAATCACTTCGGCTCGGCAGCCATCTCGTCGGCCGGATAGAACTGCAACATTGCACGCACTGCCTCAATGTTCGGCGTCGTCAGCCACTCCTCCCAGTCGTCGGGCCGCAGGATAACGACCGCGCGCTTCTCGTCGTCCGGCTTGTGCATCCGAGAAAAAATCGGGTGCCCCTCGCCATTCACCGTGATCATGGACATCGTGTGATGCTCAGCCCCGTCCGGGCTCGTCAGCGTTCGCCAAATGCCAGCGACGCACATCGTTCGCCAGTCGGTCAACCCGATCCGGTGCCACACGTTCTTCCCCGTCTCGTAGCACGGCTCGTAGATCCAGTCGGCCGGGATCAAGCAACGGCGCCCGGCGCGCCAGGCCGGCCCGTACAACGGCGACTTCCCGAGGTTGTCGTCGCGCACGTTCATGGTGCTGCGCATGATCGGCGGCTTCCGGCCCTGCTCCTTCGCCTTTTCGATGTTGGCCTTCTGCAGCGCTCGCGGCCAGAAGCCGAAGCCGGCCGCCAATGGTCTGAGCTTTCCGTCGACATTCGCGACGATCGGCGCGAGGTAGTCCTGGTAGATCTCCGGCTTCCACGGGAAGTCGCGGTACAGGTCGCTGAACGGCTCGATCCTCAGTTCGCGGATCTCGTAGTCCTCGTGCGGCGCTCGGTAGTTTGTACACATCGCCCGTCCCCATTTTTCCGGCCTTGACTAGGGTAGCTTATCGCGAAATATACTGTGCTTTTATACAGTGGTGATGGCGTGATCAAGCCGGAGTGGGCTTACATCTGGGAGTACGTGTTCCAAGGCGACAAGACGCGCCGGAGGACGCCTATCGAGCTCACGAAGCAGGAATTTGAACTGTGGATCGATCAGGACGAGAGGTCGACGTTCCTGAGCTCGTGCACGCCGATCGAGGCCACCCGAATTGATCGCAACCGCGTGCCGCTCACGGATCCGCGCTTCAAGTTGAAGCCCAAGATGCCGGAATTTGATGCGCCGACCGATGCCGAGCTGCGAGCCCTATGGCGCGAGTACACGGACTTGCAGGTGCGATGGCTGATCCTCGAGATTCTTGCTCTTCGAAAATCGCTGGACAGGGTTCAGGAGTGGTTCGACTACGTCGACAAGAACATCCCCGACCGCGGGGAGCTGAGCGGTGGGAATGGAAAATTTCAGGAGCTGCGCCACCTTCTCCGGAAGGAAAAGGGGCGCGCCGGGATGATGTGACGCGCAGCAGCCATGGCTGCGAGCTCGCCAATTGTGGAAGGTTTCAGCGCGCGGCCGCCGTCAGGGCGTCGTAGTCGCGCTCACACTGCTGGCCGGCGATGCGGGCGCGGTCAGCGTACTCTGCCAAGTCGCCCGCGCGCTGGTCAGCGCGGCTGAGCACGTCGGCAAGCAGATCGAGGGCGTCGCCGGCTGCCGGGCTTCCGGTTGTAGCGGCGGGATGGCGGGCGGCTGCGACGAGCTGGTCGACGCGCTGCTGCAGGCTGCCAGCGGCAGCACGAGCAGCAAAAGCATCCGCCAGCGCAGCCGTACGTTGTTGGTTCGCATCGTTTGCGATCTCCTGTTGTGCCGCGGTGCGGCGTTGTTCCTCGGCGCGCGCGGCCGCGACGGCGTCGATCTGCGCCTTCTGCGCGGCCACGACCGTCGCGCGCGCACCGTCGGCGTGCCCCTTGAAGTAGCCGCCGGCGAGGCCGACGACAGCCGCCACAATGACGGCCAGCCAAACACGTGGATCGAACCAGGTCATTTCGGCTCCTTCGCGTGCAGTTGCTTCAGCTCGTCCGGCGAGTAGACGAAGCCCGGCAGCAGGAACGCCTGCACGCTCCAGACGGGATCGCTTTCCTCGTGCCGGCCGTGATCCTTGCCCCGGTGATGGAGCGCGCACAGCAGCAGTTGGTTGTAGGTCGAGTCGACGAACGCCTCCGGCCGCGCCGGATCGAACGCCTCCCAGTCGAAGCCCTGCGTCAGCCGGATCACGTCCCAAACTGGGTGCTGGCGCGGGATGGGCACGATGCGCTGCAGCTTGTGGCTGAACATCGTGTCGACCTGGTTCAGTGCGACGCCGCGGATCCACTTCCAGTCGATCGCATGCGAGAACGCCCACTCGAAGAACCGGTGGTGCGACTCGACGGCCTGGTCGTCACCGCAGACTGCGCAAACGTAGCCGCCCGCCGCTTTCATCGCGCGCTTGCTCGCGCGGAACGTCGGCGACTCGGCGCGCGGCTCGTGATCTGGATAGAAGACGTCCTCGGCAAGCGTGCGCCGCGTCTCGTGGGTTTTCGTGGTCGTCATAGATCGCGCTCGCACAGTGCACGCTCTTCAGCGCGCCGTTTCACCAGACCCGGAAGTACGCGGCCGCCGGCCGTCACCCACTGCGGCCGCCCGTTGTCCGCCTCGTTCATCGCGCGGCACGCGCCCTTCCAGTCACCGGCGTTGAACCGCTTCGCCGTCGTGCTGCCGCAGTACGCACCGGCGCCCACGTTGTAGGCAAAGCTCACAGCTGCCGCGAGCTGGTTCGTGTGCCCCTTCAGACCCGGCGTGCACTTCAGCACCGGCTCGGCATGCTCGATGAGCCGCTGCTCGAGGCGCGCGTGGCACTCCTCCGGCGTGAATCGCTGCCCGGCGTGCACGTCCTTCGTGTCGCCGTTGCACGCCGTGATGATCCCGATCGGATCGGGCCGCGCGACGAGCTCGAGCCCCTCGAATTTCGGGACCATGGAAAAAAGAAGGGCTGCCGCAGCAGCCCCTACAACGCTGGCAAGCGTCTTCTTCGGAACGTTAACCATCGAGCAATGCCCTCTTCCCTTTGTTCTTGACCAGGTAGTACGCCTGCAGCCCTATGTACGCGATGGTCGCGACGGCTACCCACCAGTTGATGTCGTGGCTCGTAAGCCATAACCAGAGATTGCCGCCAACCGCCGGCACAGCCTTTGCTGCGCTCGCAACGACCTCGCTCTTCATCAAGCCCCCGTAATGAAAAAGCCGTCCGAAGACGGCTGGTAATAACTCGTTACGCCCATTGTTGGCCTTTACATGCGCCAGTTCCAACGGAGAAAAACCATGTCAGGTATTATTTCGTCGTTAAAAAATAGCGACTTGAGGGAATTAATGGCTCGCGGCTTTATCGGCTCAATACTTTGCGGACTTCTCCTGTCTTGCGCAGCTTGCGGCGGCGGCGATGGATCGTCGGCCTATGCCGCAACTCCTGCTACGCAAGAGCAGAAGTCTGTACTGATCGAAGCATATGGCGACAGCACTACGCTCGGCGCCCAAACAGTCGACGGAGTTTTGACGACTACGCAAAACAGCGAGCCTGCGCAGCTGCAAGCCCTTCTTCAGAAGCGCTTCGGAACGTCTGTCACCGTAAAAAACGAAGGTGTCGGCGGAACGCAGGCATTTCAGCTCCTCTCGGGAACAGACGGGAAACATCCGGAATGGAAAATCCAGATGGAACAATCGAAGGCCCAGGTAGTATTGTTGAACTTCGCGCTCAACGACTTCTACTACTGGAAAGCTCCACAGCCTGGCGAGTACGAAGCGTCACCGAGCGAGTATGCGAAGATTCTCGGATACCTCATCCAGACCGCTCGAGACGCAGGGAAGATCGTAGTGCTGCAGGAACCTAACCCCACTTGCAAGCAGCCCGATCCCGGCACGATTATTCAGTATGTTGAAGCACTTCGATCAGAAGCTGCACTTCAAAATGCCCCGCTCGTCGCCCAATTTGAGTTCGATCAGACAACCCCGGATTGGAAAAGCATGATGACCGATTGCGCGCATCCCGACGATCAGCTCTACGGAATCAAAGCCAAACAGACATTCTCCGTTGTCGAGCCGATCGTGGAATCGATCATTGGTCGTTAACCAATTCGATTGCTCCCGATGGAAACTGAGCAGCATACGAGATCCATCGGGAGTCCGTTTCATCAACGAGCCCTTGATGAGGCCACACCTCAATATCCTGCGCGCATCCGAAAGATGCGATGATGGTCGTTTCGGATTCGTCAGAGAACGCGACGCTGATTTTCATATGTCCCTCAGAATGAGTATGCGCAGACATTGACCACGAAGTTCAACGTCCCGGCGGACACGCCTGCGCGATAGTAAAGCGTTTGAGGAGTCACAATCGGGATTTTCGGAAATGAGGTTGTCAAGGAGCCACTTGCTGTTGGACTCGTCGTGCCAATCGCCACACGACCGACTTCAATAGAGCTTCCACATACGACACCATTTGTTCCCGCACCTGCCGATGACGACGAGATCGTATAGTCCCCTCGGCAAAATCGTGCATTGGGAGGCAACGCAGCAGCAGCCGAAAAAGACGTCAACGATGCCTGAGCCGTCGATGTTGAGAGGACAGTGTTATTCCCTATCCCGACTTCACGATCGAGCTGCAGGCCAGGGACGAACTGCCCGTTCCCATTCGTCGGCCAAACGCTGACGAGCGCCGTTGCTGCGATACCAGCCGGTGGATTGGAGCCGCCATATACGCTTCCAAGAACGGTTGAGGTGGCATTGCTTGCGAACAATTTGCGAGCGCCAGTGGACGGGTTGTAACCTGCATATAGACCGACATATCCCGACACAGGGGCCGATCCGGTATCCATCCCCGTCGTCGCGAGGTTGATCGCCTCGTTGAAGTTCGCGAGCTTGTAGGCCACGCCACCGAGCGCTGTTTCGACGACAACCTCATCGGCGGTGAACGTCGCCGATGTGCTTGCCACGGGGACGCCCATTGCGGCGTTGCGCATCGAGCCGACAACGGCGCCACTTGCTCGCTGCACGAAAGCCGTGGTCGCAAGCCTCGTGCTGTTGTCTCCAGCAGCAGCAGTCGTTCCGAACTGGTTGAACAACTCCCCAGCCACGTCCCACTTCACGCTACTTTCGTTAATCAGCTCGAAGAAACCGTACACACCAACAGCGAATGTGTAAGTGTCGGCCCCGCTAGTAGGCACATTCAATTGCCCCGGCTTATTTGCCGTAAGAACGGAAGCAATCGGCCCGGCGTACTTGAACACACGGATTGCGGATCCGCCAGGAAAGGCGGTTGCATCCGGCAACGTCAACGTGCCGTTTCCGTCCCAAGTAATCATCGCCCCGATGTCAATGGCACTCAGGGTAGCGTTGCCAACATATCCTCTCGGAGACCGATAATTACCGAGGGCCTGCTGCACAAACGCCGTCGTCGCCAGTCTCGTGGTGTTGTCAAACTGAGGTGGTGTTTGTGCGATCGGGCTCCGCGTGTAGTGCGAGATTACAGTCCAGTTTGAGGCGTCAGAAACGAGTTCTACCGTTGCACCGACGTCGAGTGAAAACGAGGACGACGCTGACGCTTGGTTGTAGATGCTCGCGGAGGCGGTTGAGATCGTGACGGGGGTCGAGTTGTTCGTCACATTGGTGATGCTATACACCAAGTTGTCGGTCGATGGAGCAGGCAAAGTCACGGTGATTGGCCCGTTACCGCCCACCTCGATCCACGACCCCGAATCGGAGGCAGCCAAAGCGCCACCCGTTATAAACTTCCGTACCTGAAAGTTTCCTTGCGCACGCTGTACAAAAGCCGTCGTCGCCAGTCTCCCGCTGTTATCGAATTGCGGCGGCGTCTTCCAGTTCGCGCCTGCCATCACAGCCGCATACAGAAGCGCTACCGAGCCGCCGACCAGTTCCCAATGGTCGATCCCGTTCGACTGCAACGCCATCGTGTCGCCGGCGTTCAGGACGATGGTTTTAGATCCCGTCGCCGGGATAGTGTCCGAACCCTGCGCGGAAAACGTAACCCCAGCGCCGGCCATACTATAGACCTCAATTCGGGCACCGCCAGGAACTGCTGAGGCGGGCGGCAACGTTAGCGTGAATGCCGACGGGCCACCCGTATAGATCACGGCACCGCATACCGAGGCCGGCAATGTAGCCGTCGCCGTATAGACCACGAATCCGCTGGCCTTCAACCCTTGACGTTGAATAAACGCTGTCGTCGCCAGCCTCGTGCTGTTGTCGAACTGCGGAGCCGTGATCCCAGCCGCGTTGATCGCTGCTTGCAAGTTCGCCAGGAGCGCCGCAATCGTGCCATCGTCGACCGAATTCTGGCCGGAAAAGTTAGCGGTGAACTGCGCCAGCACCGCCGCCATGATCGAGCTCTGGCGCCACACCTTGTTGAGCTGCGCCGACAGGGCGGTGCCGGACTGGAATCCCGACAGACGGGCCGCCAGCGCCGCGTACGTCGCCTGGTCGATAACGTTCGGGGAGCTGCCCCCACCGAACACGAGAAAGTCGTTCGTTGCCATCAATGCTCCGAGCATAAAAAAAGCCACCCGAAGGTGGCTTGCAGACAATGCGATTGGCGGTTAAACGGGCCTGCTCCAGGCTCCGACATCGAACCCGGCCACAAGCTGATTGCTCATGTCGAATCCGAACAGGGGTGATCCGTCGACGGTCGTGACGACCGTGTAGTTGACCCGAACACCTTCGGGCTTCAGGGGGATGTATCCGCCGGAAAGCAGCGCGAGGAACGTCGCCGGCGGGACCTTCCCGGCAATGCCGATCGTCATCGACATGTCCTGGTGGTCCTCGATGAACACGTGCGTGCCCGCGTCGAAGATGCTGTTCAGGATCGCCGCGCTCTGCTCGAGCGTCCCATCCCAGTGGTTCGCGCCGATCTTCGCGCGGATGACCAGCCGGTACGTGTCGTCGTCCAGTACGGTCAGCCCCGAATCTGGATCGAACGGTCCCTTCCAGGTGCCCTGGTCGAAGCCGAGGCCTGCGATGTCGAACGAGAAATAAACGCCTGTCAGCGGTGTACGGATCTTCCGCGACACTCCAACCCAGAGCCCGACGTCGTCCAGCTGGACGCCTACTGCGTTATCGAGATCGAACCTGCCGGGCATGCTCTGCAGCACGCCCATCTGGTCTACGAGCGGCTGTACGAGCGATTCGACGGTCGCCATGAACCGCGGCTTGTCGCTGTGCTCTGACGTGATCAGCGCGGTGTATTCGGTCAGGTCAGCCATCAGGTCACCACCAGCGTCACGTTCGCCGGCGTGCACGACGCAGCCTCGTTGAACAGCAGCGCGACGTCCGGCGCGCCGGGGCCACGCGGACCAGAGAGCGTCAAACCAGACAGCTTGAACGTCACCCCGCCGCCCACACTATTCGCCGCGGTCAAAGCGTCGCCCCATTCGACGCTGCCGGACAGGCCGCCGCCGATCTGCACGCCGTTGATGTAGTCCGACACCGCCTGCTGTATCTGCTGACCCGCCTGCGTCGTATATCCGCCGAGCGCCTTGATCGTCACGGTTGCCCCGATCGGTGCGCCTGTCGGTCGGAAGAAGCTGATCGTGATCGGCCGGCCATAGATGTCTGCGACGACGATCGACGTCGTGCCGAACGTGCCAGCGCCTGGCGTCTTCTTCGCCGCGATCGCATTCGCGATTGCAGTCGCGTCGCCACCCTCGACGACGAGCGAAATCGAGTGCGACGGGATGCCGTTGGAGTCGGTCGCGCTTGTGTCGTTTTCGTATGCGACGTACCGCGTGACGCCGGGCACGTTCGCCACTGCACCGATGATGCCGTCGAGAACCGTGAGTGATGGCAGCGCGGTCGACACCGTCTGCCGCTGCCGCAGCAGCGGATCCTTTTCGACTGGGGCGCCCTCGGCAGCATCCGCCGGGTTCGTCACCGACTGCCAGCCGAGCGCTGGCGTCGCGATCTGGTTGATCGTGCCTGCGCGCGCGGATACGTCGCCGATCGTCGCGCACGTCGCCGTGACGGTGATGGTGCCGCTCGGCGGAATCGTCACGGTGGCCGGCAGCATCCACTGCACGCCATTGGCGTCTTTCGCCGCGCCATTCGTGATCGTCTTGCCGGCCTGGCCGATCAGCACGAGGTCGGCGCTCGAGTACGACGCGACCTTCCGCGCGATCCCATTGATCTTGACGTTGCTCGACAGCGCGTCGCCCTGCGCGGTGGCGGGGCTGAACGACCGGTAGATCGCGATGGCGACCGAGTTGACGTCGCTGATCGCCTTCGCGAACACACCGAGCAACTGGCCGTCCTGGCTGTCCGGCTCCAGGTACGTGTCGGCGCCATAGATCGAGCGGAACTGATCCTGCAGAAACGCGAACGCTTCCGCGTACGTCGGTGCGGTGATGCCGTTCGCGTCGATGGTGGGTGCGAGGGTCGTGATAGTCACAATGTCGCCTGTACCGTGGTGTTGCCGTAGATGGTGTTGATCGTCGCGGTAACCGTCAGCACGCGCGTCTCGGGATCAGCCGTACTCGAGTAGCTCGTAAGTTCGGTTACACCCTGTGTGCCGAGGATGCACGTGCGGATCGCCGCGTCGTACTTGCCGCTGGTGTACTTCCCGAGTACGTCGGTGTCCCACGGCATGCCGGCCGTCGTGTCGAGGAACCATTCGCCGCGCAGCAGGCGCAGGCGCGTCAGTACGGCCTGCGCGACCGCCTCGGGTGTGTTCACGAGGAAGTCAGCCGCGCCCCCACCGAAGACGTAGTCGCCTTCAGCATCGAGTTTTCGGTATCGCATGGGAGTCTCAGTTGACCGGGCCGGTGTTGCCGCCCTGCGGATCGGAGTGCGTGTGCGTGTCGTCGACGCGCTTACCATTCGCCGTGATCTGGCCGATCACGTTGAGGATGCCGTTGAACACCGCGGCGGCGCCGCTCGCAGCGCTGCCGACCATGCCACCGACGAACGTCAGCAGCCCGGTGATCGTCACGGCCGCCGAGAACGTCGACAGCGGCGCGACGACGTCGAAGCCGCCCGGCGCGACGATCTTCACCTTCTGCAGCGTCGGGTTCAGGTCGATATACGTCGCGCCGTCGTCGCTGCGCAGTTGCGTCGAGGTGCCGCTGACGCCGACGAGCGCGCGCGGCCGCGAACGAAAGCCGAGCAGCGCGAACCCGTCCGACAGGTCGTGCATGCGGAGCTCGGCTTGCTCCTGCACCCCGCCCGACTGCCACCACGCATCGATGCATCGCGAGGCGAACACGACAAGGCACTCATCGCCCTGCTTGACTGGGAACGTCAGCGTACAATTTCCGCCAGCTGGAAACTGGACCGGGCAGTCGACCAACAGCGGCAGCGCAACGCTCTGGATCGTGCCGTCGATGCCGCGCACCTGCGCTTTGATCGCCGGCTGCACGCTGCACGTCGGCGGCCGATCGGCGGCACTTTCGAACGACTGGATGATGCCGGGCAATGCTGTCCAGACACCCGCGCGCACGCCGTCGAACGCTTCACGCAGTGCGACCTCCGGGTCGCCTACCCTTTCACGTCGATCCATGGGATGAAAATGAAAAAACTGCTGTTGACCGCCGCGCTGCTCGCGCCGCTCGCCGCCATCGCTGACGACGCCTACGTCTACCCGTTCGCCGGCATGAAGGTCGGCGTGACGGTGGACAATCAGTTCCCGACGATCCTGTACACCGCTCAGAAGTGCGACCTGCCACTGGCGAACGCGCAGAACATGCGGCGCTACGAGTCCTACCGTGGCGTCTGGGACATCGGTTGCTGGGGCGAGACGATTGACGGCGACGCCGTGATCATCGTTCCGAAGATGCCGACGAAATCCATCCCGCTCAATACTCTGGCGCGGGCCGACGTCAGCAGCTACATAAACTCGGCAAAAATGACCATCAAGGCGCTTCCGACGTACGGCCGCTAGCCGAACCTCTTGATCACGTCGGCGGGTGGCACCGCCGCCTTGTCTTTGAACGAGTCAGGCAGCACAGTGACGTCGGCTGCGAGGCAGACCACGCTCGTGTACCACTCTTCGCCGCGCGTGTCTCCACTGACCTCCGCGAGCATCACGTAGTAGAAGCCGTCGTCCTGCAGCTTCGCCTGCATCTCGATCCGCTCGTTCTCGGCCTGCTGGCCCACGTTCAAGCTGTACTCGTACTGCTGAATGCTCGCGTTGTCGAGCCAGATCAGCCGGCCGATCTTTACGCTCGGATTCAGCAGCATCTTCACCTCGATGCCGTTCGCCGTCTGCTGCGGCAGGCCGACCATGCCAGTCGCAGAAGTAATCACCGGGATCTCGCCAGGCATGTATGCCGTCTCGGGCACCATCACCACCTTGCCGTCTTGGATGCTCCAGACGGTCTGCGTGGTGCGCGCGGTCCATCGCATGAAGTCCCGCGCCATGCCAAACATCACCTTGCCTCTCGGCAGCGGATTCGATGGCAATTCTGGTAGATAGCCCTGCTGCACGCCATACTGGCCCATCGCAGTGCATACGGCCGCCACATGGTCGGCCGGCGTCGACCCGGCCGCGAGCGTCGTGTTCACCACGGCGAAGTTGTACGCGGAGTCGCCGTCCGCTGCGGTGATGTCGATGAATGTATCCGTCTGGCTCTCGCGCCCGCGCCGTACCTGCTTGATCTGTCCGTCGAAGATGATGCCGTAGTTGCCCTCGTAGCCGGCCTGCAGCACGACGCGCGTGAATTCCTTACTTTGGGCTCGTCGTGCCGTATTCGCGGACACGTTGTAGACGCGGATCCGCGCCGAGTTCGGCGTCTGCAAATCGCCCCGCTGCACGCGGAACACGATCCGCAGCTCGGACAGGTCGAGTGCTTCTCCGCTGTCGAAGCCGATGATCAACGATACCTTCCGGCCGAATTGCTGAACGCTCATTGATCCGTTACCCAGAAAACGTGCGACCCGATGCCGAGATCCTCGTACGTCGGAACGTCGTCAGGATCAGCGGCGCCCTGCACCCACAGCCGCCCTTGAAACCCAAGGTGCTTGTACTGGCCGAGCAGGTCTATACCGGTAACCAGCGGTATGCCCGATACCAGGGGATTGTCCGATGCGTCAGCGATGTCGAGCACCCACCCCGCGCCGCCGGCCTTGCGGTACTGGACGGTCAGGCGATAGTCAGTCCCGCTCAGCGTCACGGTGAAGCGCTCCGGGCGCGGAGAAAACGGAATCTCGAAGAAGCTCGGCATCACATACTCCCCGGCGGCACCGCGCCGCCCGGCGCTGGCGTCGCGGGCATTGCTGCTTTCGTACCGCCATTGCCCGTTTCAGCCGTCGAAGCCGGATCGGCCTGGTTCTCTTTCGGAGGAAGTTTCGTAACCTGCGTCGACACGATCCGAATCTGCTTGAGCGTCGCCGTCAGGATCAGCGCGCTCGACGTCTTGGCGTCAGTCGTGAGCCGCAGCCCCTGCAGAAGCATGTTCTGGTAGAAGCGGCGGCTCGTCGTTACATCGAACGGCGTGCGCGACTGCTGTAGCGCAAGCAGCTGCGAGTAGATCGCATTCACGTACTGCGCCGATGGCAGGCCACCGCCATCGAACGTCGCTTCCGCTGCGCCGAGCAGTGCCTCGTAGTCGGCATTGCTCCAGCCGCAACGTATCGCGACATCCGGCTGCCGCTTGAAGGCGTGATCGGTGATCTGCGCCCCTTGCTCGACCGGATGCTCCGTGATCGTGAGCTCGTCGTTGTAAACCTCCTCGATCGCGACCTGCACCGTAATGCTGCCGATCTTCTTCGGCGAGATCATGATCATGTCGAGGATCATGCGACTACCCCCTGAAGGTTTCGAACCAAGTCGGAATTCACCGCACGCTGCTCACGCTCAACTGCCCGGCCCGCTGCGGCTGGATCACCAGCGCCGTCCACGTGAATCTGCGTGGTCTGGTTCACCTCGACCTTCGTCGCAGCCGCCGACGTGGCCGCGGCTTGCGCCATCGCAGCGGCCGGCGTCTGATAGGTCGCGCGCGTATTGCGCAGCGCCGCCTCCATCTCGGCAGCCGAGATGCTCGCGCGGTTGTTTCCCTTGCCAGCGTAGTAGCTGCGACCGGTATCCGGATCTGCCACGCTCGCCCACTCGCGCGATGCTGCCCGCAATGCCGCGCGCAGGTCACCGCTTCGCCCTTCCACGTAGTCGGCGATCGCGCGCCGCTTGTTGCGCACCAGGTACTGTTCGAAGATCCGATCCTGAAGCCGTCGATCGAACATCTCGTTGCCTTTCAGCTTCAACCCACGCGCAGCTTCGGCCAGCGTACTGCCGATGATTTGGTAGCGTCCGGCCGCGTTGAATTGCCCAGCACGCTGCGCGGCCATGACCTGCGCCAGCGTCATGCCCTCGAGGTTCTCAGTGCCGGCACGGTAACCGCCGCGCGCGCCGCGATTCACGCTGTTGTAATCGCCTTCACCGCGTGCGATCAGCTTGCCGAACGCCGTATCCGCGAGCTGGCCGAGACGGCCGGCGAGACCGCTGTCGTCGGGAATGGAAACACGCTCAATCTGCGGCGCCGGCAGCTGCGGCGGCTGCGGCGGCTGAGTCAGATTTTTCGGACCGGACGTTACCGAACTCGGTACAGATGCCTTTTCGCCAGGCTGCGCGGGCGCTGAAGCCGGAACAGGCGCACCTGATGGAGCCGGAGCCGGAGCCGCCGCCGGTGCCGCTGCCGGGGCAGGAGCCGGTGTCCCCGACGACTCGCGAACGGGAGTCGGTTCCGGCGCACTGGACGGCGCCTGAGTTGTTGGCTGATCCGAGCGCGGCGGAGTCAGTTTCGCGCCGCCGCCGTCCTTCACGCTGTCTATTTCCTCCTGCGTGTAGCCGCCAGTCGCGTCGAGGCCGCGGCGATCCGTTCCCGTCAGCACGTCCCAAATCGAGCGGAACCGGCCGCCGGACGCCTTCGAAATCCAACCGTCAACCGAGTCGCGCAGCGCATCGCCGATTTTCCAGCCAGCGAACGCGGCGCCGGCAATCGCAGAAAGCCGCCCCAACAGCGTGATCAGGCCGCCGACATTTCCAATCAGGCCGGAGATAACGGAAGCAGTACCGGTGCCCGCCGCGCCCATCGCGCGAAGCGCCGCCGCGGCTTTCCAGATGCCGCGCGCGATCTTGAACACCCCCAGCGCATTCAGTGCCACGCCCAGCAACAAAATCTTCGTCGACCAGCCGTTGGTGCCGTGGTCGAGCTCGACAAACTTGTCGGCCAGCCAGGCTAGCGGCGGCCCCATTGCTGCGGCCGCCTTCACGACAGCGTTCGCGACATCGGTGATCCGATTCGCGATCTCATCGCCGTGCTCGTCCATCCACCGTTGAAAGCGATCGAGGCTCGGCCCGATCTTCTGCAGCATCGAGCCCTCGACACGGATGCCGAGATTCTCGAACGACGTGCCGAGGCCGCGCAGCTGCGTCATGAACCGGTGCGAGTCGTCCGCAGCCTTGTCCAGACCCGTCGTCTGCGACATCTCGCGATACTGCTTCAGGAGCTTCTCGAAGTCCCCGTTGCGCATCGCGAGCATCAGGTTCTCGTCAATGCCGAGAATGTTGCCGTATTGGCTGGCAAGCCACGTCGGCTTGTTCGCTAGCGACTTCCCGAGGTCCGACATGATGTCGACTGTGTCGCGCAACTCGCCGTTTGCGTTGCGCGTCTGCACGCCCAGCGTCGCGAGATAACCCTCGCCCGCCGGGTTGTTGCGCAGGAAGCGCGCAAGGTTCTCGATCGTGCCGGTGGCCGCCTCGGCGGAAACGCCCATGTTACGGGCGGCGAACTCGAAGCCGCGCAGGTTGGTTGCCGATGCGCCCGTGCGCTGCGACACGAAATACAGGCGCTCGAGCTTCGACGCGAATGCCGCGACGCCGGCGCTCACCGTGAGCGCGGCGCCGGATACGGTCGCGATCAGCTGCTTGACGCCCTTCGTCGTGCCTTCGACGCCTTCCTTGAAGTTCTTCAGGCCCTTCTCGTCGACCTTGAAGCCCAAAGCCACGAGAAATTCACGGATGACTACGCTATCGGCCATTTTTTAATCCGATGATGGGTATCATTTCAGGTCGATACCGTCTGACATCTAAACCGCGTATGTCACGAACAAAAGCACTCACGCAGGATCGTCTCAAACAGCTACTTCACTATGATCCTGGAACTGGCGAATTCACGTGGCGCGTATCTCGCGGAACCGTGAAAGCTGGATCGAAGGCCGGCAGCAACAACCAAGGGTACGTTGACATCAGCATCGACGGAGTAATGCACAAGGCGCATCGCCTCGCGTGGCTGTACATTCACGGGAGATGGCCGGACGACGAACTCGACCATCGAGTCGGTCGCCGATCTGACAATCGAATCACTCAGATCCGCGAAGCTACGCATGCCGAAAACATGCGCAACCGAGGCGCATACGCGTGCAACAAGTCTGGCTATGCCGGAGTCGACTGGCGACCCAGTAGAGGCGTATGGCGCGCTCGCATTGGTCTCGACGGGAAGCAAATCCATGTCGGGAACTTCGCCACAGCGGAGGAAGCGCACAAAGCGAGAATTGCACGGCTGAAGGAGATGCAGGACGAGTTTAGGCGCCTGCCTCTTGAATCCTACTCAGATGCTCCTGAATAAGCGCTTGATTCTCGCCCTGAACCGCTAGCATGTCATTCATCAGCGCAATGTCGGCGAGGTCCAACGTGCCATCCTTCAAGCTCTCGTAGCTACACATGCCGCGCATGACCGGATACAACAGCCAGTCCTCTCCTCCCGGAAGGCTCCGTAACTCTAACGAGCCGAGGTCTCGCTCGCCCCGGGGCTGGAAAGGAGACCTTGAATAAAATTGCCCAGGTTCGCCACCACAACGCGCACGACGAGCGGCAGCATCACGTCGATTCCGATGTCGTCGAACATCGACGTCTTGTGAGCGATGTTCCAGACCTTCGCCCAACCGGCGCCCTGCCAGCGCTCGACGACAGACAGGCACGTACCGAAGACGAATTCAGCGTCCTCGTCCTTCAGGCTGGCCAGCGCATCAGCGAACGGCTGCAGCACCGGCGCGATTGCGTCGACGAGCGTCAGCAGCTCGCGCGGCTGGTCGACTACAGGCGCCGCCTCCTCGCCGCTGGTGAGCGCCGCAAGCGCGGCGTTCGCGCGGGCCTGCTCGCGCGCGACATCGGCCTGCTCGAGTTCGGCGTAGAACTTCATCAGCACCGGAATCATCGGCGGGATGATCGGCGCGATGCGCCGCGACACGTGGAACTGCTGCATCGCGCTCAGCTTGCCGATCGCGTATCGCACGCTGTTCAGTTGGACTTCGGTCGTCATGCTCAGTACGTCCCGAGGATGTTGTCGATCTTGATCGAGTCGAAGACCCATTCGACGATGTCGCCGTCCTTCGCGTATTTCAGATCCGGCGCCTTCTTGAACGCGCAGCTGCGCGCGGTCATCACGTCGCCGGCCGCCGTCTGCCGAACCTCGATCAGGTTCTTGCCCCACAGGCGACTGTCGAGCGACTGTGCGTCGTACAGCGCCATCAGCTTCGCGTTAATCGGCGCGGTCTTCAGGTAGCGCAGCGTGACCTGACCAGACTTGTCGGCATGCAAGCTGTGCATGCCCTCGCCATCCGAGCCGATCGTCATCGTGTTCTTGTCGCCCGCGCGCACGATCGTGATGCCTTCTTCCGCGGTTGCTTCGCCGTAGCCGAGCGAAAACGCGCCGCCCGGGCCCACGATCGTCGCCGCGACGTCCTGAAAGCTGTAAGTCGTCATGTTGAGATGCCCCTGTTAGCGATTGACGTTGACGAGGATGTCGACGCTGTGGATCGCGCCGGCTTCCTTCGCCGCGACCTGGAACGTGACGGACTTGCGCGCCTCGCGATCGGCCTGTGACTGTGTCGCGATCGGCGGCGCATAGACGTAGTAGCCCTGTGCCAGCGTGTCGCCCTGATTCAGCGCGCCGAAGCCGGCCGAGTTCCATACGCCCGGCGCGAGATACCCGTTGTTCACCCCCGCCTCGCCGGCCGCGGAGATCGTGGCCGCGATCGTGGCGTTGCCGCCGTCGGTCTGCGGGATCTTCGTCGGGCTCTGGTACAGAAGGTTGTAGACGTCCGTCTCGATGCGGTTGCGGAACCAGATCGCGTTGTATACCGAGTCGATAAACAGGCCGCTCGGTGTAACGCCGTACTGGATGATCGACGTGTCGTTGCTGTAGTTCACGAACACGTTGCAGTTCTTCGCCTGCAGGGTGTTCGCCTGCGTGCTGGTCAGCTGTTCGGCAGCGACGCTCGGCTCCTGCTTGAACATCACCGTGATCGTCGTGTTGTTCCCGTCGAAGTTCACCGTCAGCAGCCGGCCAAGCAGCGACGACACCGCGTACGGCGTCGCACTCGAGTACTGCACGGCCGTGTACTGGAGATTCAGCGCCTTCAGCTTGCTTGCGATGTCGGTCGACACAGTCGAGTCGAGCACCTGCGGGTTCTGCGTCGTGATGCCATAAATATGGCGCTGGTCGGCCTCGATGAGCGTTGCGACCGCGATGTGCTGCGTGTCGGTGATCGACGCGTCGGCAAAATCGAGGCCGAGGAACTGGTTCGCGAAGCGGTCGAGGAACACCGCAGCAGCGTCGACCGGCTGTTCCGGTGCAATGCCGGCGGCCGGCGTACCGGCGAGGCTGCTGGTCAACGCCAGCATGGACGAGACATCCGTGCCACTGCCCGGCGCGGTCGCATACCCGACGGTCGAACTCGTGCCCGACGTGCTCGAGGTCACCACGAACTGCGAGCCGCTCCACGCGAGCGTCGCGCCGGTCAGCTTCGCGTTGATCACCGTCGCGACCCCATTCAGGTTAGTCTGCGCGGAGAAATCGAGTGCCGTGACAGTCTTCGCGGTGCCATCGATAGTGATGTTGAAGGCGCCCGTCGTGATCGCCTTCCAGACAGTGATGTCCTGCTGCGCCGTCGACAGGACGCCACCACGCAGCGACCCGGACGTCGCCGTCTTCGCCCAGCGGCCGATCAACAGTTCCTTCGGCTTCGGTTTTTGGTTGAAGTACAGCGCAGCGGCGTAGTACTCCGGCGTGTTGGTGCCGAAGTCGGGCGTCACCTCGTCGATGCCGCCGTACGAGCGCGCACGCTCGTTCGTATCGATGATGGCGGACGGGCCGAGAATCAGCCCGGTGTTCATGTTTGCGCCCTGCGCCGCGAGTGCGGCGAGGTTGATCGTCACGTTGATCAGACGCGACACAGGGAGACCAGTTGCCATAAGTAGCCCCAAAAAGAAAAGCCGCATTTAAGCGGCCAAGTAAAAACAAATGCGGAAATCTACGACTGATAATCGACGGCGAACGCGTAGGGTTTTCGTCACCCAACATCCCCAATTTTGGAGATGCCTACGATCACATTTCTCTGACAAGATCATTCCCGCGCATTCCAATCGGTATGCGACGACGATAAGGAGACCATCATGGGCAACCCTGCGGCAGCAAAGGAGCATGTTTACTGGTCGATCTGGCACGAGGGCGTTCCCGTATTTTTCACTCCCGACCCAAACGCTCAGCTCACTCAATACATTCGGTCAACCGCAGAAATGAGAGCTGCAATCATGGCCACCCAGGCGCACAACGGCGTTGCGCGAAATCTCATTGCAGGACTCAATGATGACGAGCTACAGCAGTTGATTTTGAGTGCGCCTGCAGAGATAGGCGCAATGACTTTCGCTCACGATACGATGAGTGGCCATTTCCACTGGGTCTGCTATCACGAAGGGTATCTCCCCGAGTTTCGCCAATGGAATTCAGATCAAAACTATGCGGCAATTCGAGCGCAATACCACTCCGTTCAAGATCACAACCCTGACGCACGAAACTTGCTTGCGGCAGTCGACAACACATGGATTAAAGCCTTGATCGACAGCTATTAATTCAGCCCGGGCCAGATGCATCTCTGCATAGTTGCCTGGCCCTTCATTCCTTTATCTCGAAAGCCACCGACTTCAGATTGAGAACCGCATAGGAACGCGTAATCTTGCGGCGCAGCGTCACGGTCATGTCGTAGCGCCGCACCCATTGCTGGTTGACGAGGTCCGGCGCCGCGCGGATCGGGCCGACGCCGACGAATGCCATGTCGTGCAGCTGGAGCTGCTCGCGGTTCTGCGGGATCGCGAGTCCGTCGGCGAGCCGCTGCGCGTAACCCTTCGCGCGCGGCCCGTAGAACGTGCACATCACGTCGACGTCCTGGTGCCGGATGTACGTGTCGTGCCCGTCACCCGTGCCGTCGTGATGAATCGCCGGGCCCGCGTCCGGCTCCTGCTCCTGCACGCCGAACGCGCACCAGTCGACGGACGGCTCAGGCTGCTTCGGCACGGTCGGCTGCCAGCGCGGCCGCACGAGGTCAGGCGGCAGCGCCGTGACGCCCGCAATCAGGTCGTGCACCAGATCGTCAAGGGCATCGTCCTCGGCCGGCGGCGCATCGACGGCTGGCGCCAGGTATCCGCCGGTCGAGCTGTCGTTCATGGGGTCATCCCGAAAGAGGCTTCAGGTCGCACGTCGCGCAGACGAAGCCGCGGCCGAAGTGCGAATAGTCGTTCACGTTGACGACGGTGTAGGTGCGCCCCGCCCACACGACTTCGTCGGCGTCATGGCCGGCACTCCCGTCCATCAGCCGGAACATCGTGTGCAGGGTAATCGAGCCGACGATCCGACTGCCGTCAGCATTGCGGTGCAGGATGTCGCCCTTGTCGCTCGTCACGACGGCGGCGAACGGCGTCGATGCCGCGGTGTTCTGTGCGCGGCCATGGCTGTCGACCGTCTGCGACATGCGATTGCAAATCAGGCCCGTATCCATGAAATCGGGATCAAGCAGGACCTCGGTTACGTCGAGGAAGGCCATAGCGCGGGCACCAACGAAAAAGGGCCGCTCGTTGCGGCCCTTGGATCGGAGAGACTGGGAACTACTTCTTGCGGACCACGTATGTGATCGCGTTGCGATATTGGGCCGTGTCGACCAGCGTGTTCTCACGCGTGACGCCGCGGCGCCGACGCGCGGCCAGCGTCGATTCGGCCAGTTCGGGGGCGATGTTACTGTTGACCTTCGCGCGCACGGAATTCTGGCCCGCGAGGCCCGCCAACTTGAGCCGACGCTCAACCTGTTCGAGGTCGCCGTCGAGCGCCGCCTCGACGCCCTTCTGAAGCTGCGGCTCGAACTTCGGCCGCGCGTCCTGCACGCCTGGCACCAGGTGCGGGCGCGCCGGTATGTTGTTGGCCGGCGAGCCGTTTTCCATGATGTATCCGATCTCGGCGTTGCTGAGCGGCTCGCCCTCATCCTTCCGGCCAGCGGTGCTGTCCGGCACGCCGACCAGCACCTCCTTCTGCACGAGCCCGCTGATCGACTTCAGCACCTCGTCGAGGCGGTCGATTTTCATGCCGTCCATGGGATTCTCCCGATGGGCAGCGACAGCATTACAGCTGCATGCCGCCCGAGCCCATCATCAGCGCCATGCTGAGATAACGAACGCCGTACATCGTGGCGTTCCAGAAGCCGCCGTCCTTGATGGCGACGGCCTCGGTGTTGTAGCTGGCGCTGACCTTGTCGACGGCCTTCGACGACTGCGGCCCGGTCACCTGCCCGGGCACGCCGCCGACTGCCGCCGTCTTCTGATCCTTCAACGCCAGCGCGAGATGATGCGCAGTAACCAGCGCGACGCCCAGTTCAGTCAGCTCGCCCCAGCGATCGGCATTGACGAGCGAGACCGCGACCGTCATCCAGAATTGGACGAGCGAGTCGGGGTACGTCGTCGTGTCGTTGAACTCGGGAAACGACTGTCGGAACTGGGCGATATCCACGTGTCACCTTGCCAATATGCGGATGCCCGGCGCGCGCCAGCATGGCGCAGCGCCGGGAGGCCATTATGCCTTCTTCCCGCTGCCGGACTTCTGCGCCGCGCCGTCGGCTGCGCCATCCTTCGCGGCCGCCGCGGCGTCCTTCTGGGCTGCGTCGAAAGCGGCAACCCGCGCGGCGAGATCCTGCTCGCTCGCCGCAACCGCAGCTTCGCGCGTGTCGAGCGCCGCCGCGCGGTCGTCCAGGCCCTTGCCGAACGTATCGAGCTCGACGCGCAGCTTGTCGAGACGATCGGACTCGGCTTGGAGGCTCGCCTTCGCCGCTGCGGCTGCCGTCGCCTGATCGGTTGCGTCGCCCGGCGAGCCAGCCGAATCGGCGGATTTCTCCGGCAGCGGGCCGGTGTGCGCCTTCGCGTACCAGTGCTCGGCGATGAAGTCCTCGACCTCCTGCACACCAGCCTCGACGCGGCGAATGACTTCCTCGCCCTCGCGGGCCAGCCGGATCGTGAACGCCGTCAGAACGTTGATCTTCGCCATGTCAGATACCGTCCCGGTAAGCGGCCGTCGTGCCGTAGCGCCATTCGACGCGGCCGATACGCGACCAGTAGGTCGTGATCTGGAACAGCGAGCGGTACTCGAGCGGCGTGCGCTGCAGGTCCGTCATCGGGAACTGGACGTACTTCTTGTCGCTGTTGTACGCGACCATCCGATCCACGGTGCCGAGCTGGCCCTGCGTGCCACCGGCGCCGGCGCCGATCAGCCACTTGAGCTCGAGGATTTCCAGCGGCGTGCCCTGCTGCGTGCAGATGTTGTTCTCGAGCAGGTACGTCAGGATCGACTTGTTGCCGGCGTCGCTCACGATCTGCGATGCAACCCAACCGAGTTTCGCGGGCGGCAGCATGAGGCGGTTCGGCTTCACCTTCCAGCCGGACGCCTGCCATGCCGAGGTCAGGATCTCGTTGACGTCTTTGAGGATCTCTTTCGGCGTCTTCGTCTCCCACTGCGGCGTGCCGGCGGCGCCGTTCGCGACGTTCGAAACGCTCCCGACGGCGCCGATCGAGTTCACCAGTCCGGTGAAGCTCATCTGCGGATCGCCGTAGTACACGATCTGGTCGAGGTCCATGTTGCGCTTCATGTTCATCGCCTCGACCTTCTGCGAGTCGATGGGCATGCCGAGCGCTTGCGATTTGATCAGCTCGGGCACCGTGTACTTGACCTCAGCACCCCAGAGCAGCATCGGCTGTGCAGTCTTGCCGATGTCGACCGACGGGCCTGCGAGCGCGTTGCCCTCGTTCGAGATCCAGTTCAGGCCGTTCGGGTTGATACCGCCGCTCATCCCGAACGCCGAGTTCGTGAACGACGCGACTTCGTCGGCCGCCGACACGTCACTGCGGATGTAGATGTCGCGCGACCAGGTGTACTCGACGAGCGGCTCGTTCAGCGTCTGGTCGAGGCGTTCCAGCTGGCCGACGAGGAACGCGCCGGTCGAGTCGATCGTCTGGCGATCGTACGTGTACTGCTGGTCCTGCGTACGCGCGCGGATCAGCCGGCGCGTCGCGTCCGCGACGGCCGCCGACATCGGGATCGAGGCCCCGGCCCGGCGCAGGTGCTTCAGTTCGGACATGTCCATGTAATGGCTCCAGAAATGCAAAAGCCCCGCGATTGCGGGGCTTCGGGTGAAGCGCTGTTCAGCGCCGGATCAGATGTTGACGGCGATTTCGACGATGCCGTATGCGTCGGCCGGGCCGGTGAAGTACCAGTTCGCCGGCATCGCGACGGTGTTGGTGCCGTCGACTGCCGCTTCGAAACCACCGAGCGGCTTGCCGGCGGCGGCCGCCGCGACGCGCACGTACACCGTACCGTTCTTCGTGGCCGGCGCGGTACCGCCCAGCGCGGCGTCGAAATAGCCGCGCTTCAGGATGTCGGTCGGGCCGCTCGTCGGCGGCGTCGACGTCCCGAGCGGATCCGTGCCGTTACCCTGAATCGGGTACGCGCGGAGGTTCACGCCGTACACGGACGCCGCGGTGTCGGCGGCATTGTTAATCGGCTGGATCTTGCCGTTCACCATTTTCACGGGAACGCCGAACGCGGTCGGCGGTGCCGTCGGGTCGATCAGTTGCGTCTCGATCGTCGCGACTTCGGCGCGCTGAAGGTCGCCGGGGAAACCCGCCGGCATGCGGTACTGATAGGCTTGATACGAGGGCATGTCGGCTCCTTTACTTGCGGACCTTCCAGAATTCCGCGTGGATTGCGTTGATGTCTTTCCGCTCGGCCTGAGTGGAATCGTTCGTCCGGCGCTGCGTGACGCCAGAGTTCTTGCCGCGCACGACTTCCGACGCCGCATTGAAGAACGCCGTCACGGAATCGCAGGTCATGCTGGCCACGTTCGCGCCGCCGACGACCGACTTGACCAGTTCGGCGTTCTCGTTTTCCAGCGCCGCGCGCAGTGCGCGGCGGCGCAGCACGCAGATGGCGTCGACCGTCTTCTTGCGTGCAACCTTCGCGTCGAAGGTCGGCAGCCGCACGCCCGGCGCGAGGATCTCGGCGCGCGAGAGCGCGTCCTGGAACTGGTCGCGCAGCGCGGTGCTGTCGCCAGTACGCGTGCCGGTCTTGTCGTCGTCGCCTTCGCCGGCACCGTCGCTGTCCATCGTGCCGGTACCGTCCAGATCGTCGTCATCGCCGTCACCGTCGCCGGTCTGCGTGCCCCCGCCTTCGAGCTTCGTCACGCGATCGGCGAGCGCGTCGATCTTGCCGTTGGTGGCTTGGATCGCGTCGAGCACCTGCTTGAGCGGGTCGCCTTCGCCACCACCCGCGCCATCGTCGCCGGTGGCCGAAACGCCAGCCTTCGGATCGGCGCTGGTACCGGGCATATGGATATGAATCTGGGGCTGGCCGTCGCCACCCTCGCCGCCTTCGTCGCCGGTCATCTCGCTCGCGACCTTCTCGAACGCTTCGGAATCGCGCGTCATGAACGCCTTGCGCAACGCGTCGACGAACTTGGAGCCTTTCTTGGTTGCCATGCTTGCATCTCCTGTCGGGAGTAGGTTGGAACTGCTATCCCCGATCGAACACACGGGGCCACAGCGGGCGCTTTTCACGAGGGCGACGTGGTTGCCCACGATCACCACCTGTCGCGCCCGCCCAGGCGCAATCTGTTCGTAGTCGGCGTCGTAGCCGTTGCTGACCTGTGTGAGCGCGTCCGCACCCTTGCTCTGGACACGTCGGATCGCCTCGGCGTCGGTGATCAGCAGGTCGGCGAGCATCAGCTCGGCCTGGTCACCCTCACCTTGCCGTACGTTGCGGACCGTGCCGCGCGCCACCGACATGTAGTTCGCCGGCGTCACAAAATCCGGCGGGTGGTCGATCGTGATCGGCTTTCCTTCGAAGCTAGCGAGCGTCTCGGGGCTGAACAGCACGTCGGCCGTGCGCTCGGCGACGATGACGCCGTCCTTCGCCTCGATCTCGGGCAGCTCGAAATAGGCGTAGTCCTGCGCGCCGACGCGCGCGATCGGCACGGCCTCGCAGAGCAGGAAACCTTCCGGCGTGATCGACTGCCGCTCGCCGAGTTGCTCGGTCGCATATACGCCCGACGCGGTGATGCCGTCGCGCGTATGCGCGCGTGCGCGCGCGCCGCCGGCGCCGCAACCACAAGCGTGGTCCGCCGTTGGAATTCGAATGGTCCGCATCTGGATCGAAATTGGAGGTACGTCGTTGATTCAGCAGGGAATCTGCAAGTCGCGAGGACTTGGCTATAATGCGAACTGGGACGGTCGCCGGAGGTGAGCCGACTGCCGAAAGGCAGGGGGTGCCTTATTTAAACGACGGCCGGCCCTATTCCCCTTCCCGCACCAGGCCTTGGTTGTAGTACCGATGGCCGTCGTAGAACACCTTCACCGTGATCACCGCCCGATAGTTCTTGCCGTCCAGCTTGAGCGGAGCCGAGTACGTCTCGACCGCCTTGACGTTCGGGTCGCCGCGCTTGTCGGGCTGCGAGTCGATCAACCGAGCCTTCGTCAACAGGTCCGGCAATGCCGGGATGGAACGCAGCACCTCATCGTGACCGGTCGCCACGGTGTGTCGGATTCCACCGTTCGTCACCTCGATCTGGTTGCCCGTCGCCACGTTCTTGAACTTCTTCCCAGCGAACTGCTTGCCGTAGGCGATCGCCTTCTGGCGTAGTTCCTTCATGCTGGTGAAGTCGCCAAGCTCATTGCCCTTCAGCGTCGTCGGCGGGGCCACCGTCGGCCCAGTGGCCCCGCCTGCTCCGAACTGTCCGTTCGCGGCTCGCCGATGCTTCGATTCCTCCCACGACGCGTCATACGTATGGAAGTAGATGTGCAGATGCTTGGGCATTGATCAGTCGGGTTTAACGGGCGTGGCCCGGCTGGTACGGTGTGCGCGCGATTGCTGAACGTTCAGTGTTCGATGCTGGTTCGGACGCCGCGCGCGATGACGCTGCGGACTCGCTCGTAGTTGGGTTCGGTCCGGGTGAGACGACACCAGGCGGCCAGTAGTCGGACATACAGCGGCAGCCACCATGCAGTGCGCACGCATACGCGCAAAGTGATTCGATTCGCCATTTCAGTCCTTCGGAAGCACGACTTCGGCCCAGCATCGGCAGTTGTAGATGCAGCCCGGATGCGCCCGCGCGCCGGTCCGCTTATCCGCGATCGGCGGCTTGTCCCACGTGAAAAACTTGCCTTCCAGCTCGCGATGGTCCTCGCGCACGTCCGAGTCTCCCGACGTCCGCCAGAAGTAGCCGGGACTGCCCACGTCGAGCGCGCGCGCCTCGGTGAGCGTCGCGGCCGTGCGACTGACCTCGGTTCTCGCGATCGTGTCGGCCCGGCTTTTCGCGACCCGACCGGACTCCTGAATCGACTTCGAGATCTGCGCGGCGCGCGTGCCGTCGACGATTCCTTCCAGCGTCAGCCGGTGCACGCGCTCGGCTGCGTCGAGCGGAATGGACTTGATCAGCCGCACCTGCTCGGACAGGAGCGCGCGCATCGTCTCGCCGGTGGCCGCGCCGCGGATCTCTTCGCGCAGCGCGCGCGACATGTCGGCGGCCTGCTTCATCCACATCTGCTCGTCGCGCCGATTCAGGTCGGCGATCATGCGCGCCGCGGTCGCCTCGGCCCAAGGCGCGAGCGCCTCGGCGTACCGACGCAACAGCTCCTCGATCGTCGGCGCATACGACGCGTCATCGGACGGAAAGCCGTTCACGAGCACGCCGACCTGATGGGCGATCTTTCGCAACTGGCTGCCGTACTGCCGCTCGGCACCGCTCAGCCGGACAGGGTTCTTGCGCCGGTCGCGCTTTCGATCGAGGGTGAGAATCATCGACGTCGGAAGAGCCTGCGAAGCAGAGAGTCGTTCGTACGTGAGGCTGCGCCCGGCGCCGGGCCGACCGGAAGCGTTGAATCAATTCCCGGCGGGTCCTCGCCCTCTTCGTCGCGCTCGGCCTGTTCGATCGCTTCGTCAGGGATGTCGCCGAACATGCCGGTGTCGGGCGACGACGCCTTCAGCTCGCGCATACCCTGGCTGCGCGGGATCAGGTCGGCGTCGACGGCCTTCGTCACCGAATCGACCGTCTTGTTGCCGATCTCTGCCTTCTCCGCGGCCGACATCTCCTGCAGCGGGTTGAACTCGTACGAGAAGTCCTCGGGGAGCGGCTGCCCGATTTCCGAACGACACATCACGTCGAGCAGCCCGTGTAACGGATTGCGCAGCCGCCGCTCCTGCCGCGTGTGCACCTTCTCGTGATACAGCAGGCGCGAACCTTCGCCGGTGTCGCTCAGGCCGGCCGGCTGCTGGCCGAACAGGCGATCGAGCGGAATGCCCGTCGCGCCGCTGAGCTGCATCGCGAACTGCAGCATCACGTCGGACAGCCCGCTGAACGTGTACTGGTGCGTCTCGAACTTGTCGGTCGCGTCGATGAGGGTGATGCCCTCGTTCGACTGCCCGAGCCGGATCATCTCGACCTGCTTCAGCAGGCCGTTCAGCGCCGGGCCGCCGGCCGCGATGATCTCGCGCAGCTTCTCGACGCTCAGTGTGCGAAGGTGCGCCTTGTAGACGAGCTGGCCGGCGCCCACAGTCGCACTGTCGAACGCGATGAGCCGGTCCCACATCGGCTCGAGGATCGACAGACCCCAGCCGTTTTCGCTGATGCGCTGGTAGAACGGCAGCGCTTCGCCGTCCATCCGCAGCACGCGCGAATGGTGAATGCGCCCCTGCGGCAAACCGATCGCCGTCGGCAGCACGTCGTAGTACTTCGGCATACCGAGATCGGGGCCGAACTCGGTCACGACCTCGCCGACCGGCGGCGCAACCATCCAGCGGTCGAGCACCAGCAGCCCCTTGAACTGCCCCTTCCCGATCGTCTCGCGCCGAAGCGGCTGCGACATGTCCTGGCCGTCGATCAGCATCACCGCGATCGCACCGCCGTACAGCTGCGCCCATTTGCCGGTGTCGCAGAGCTGGTCCCAGATCGCCTTACGCGTGAGCGCCGTCTCCATCTTCGACACGTCGGTCGGATCGAGCCCGGACATCTCGATGCCCTTGCGGGTCATGTCCTCCGGGATCGCGTCCACCGCGGCGCGCACGATCCACGAACCGCGATAAGCGGCTTCCAGCCAGACGCGGTTGCGGCTCTGGTACGTCAGCGTGTACTGCGCCGCCGACGCCTGGTTGTCGGCGCCCCATCCGAGCCGCGCTTCGAAGTTGGCGAACGAGTCAACCGTGCGATGGGCATGCGTTGCCGCCGGCGCGCGCGGCGGCCGCGTCTGTTGCTTCCGTTTCGACATTCCGGGAAATCCTGTCGTGCTCAACCGGCAAGCCGCTCCCAGACCGACAGGTCCTTCGCGCCTCCCAGCATGTCGTTGATTGCGTCGACCATCGGGTCAATCTGGTCGTCGTGCATGTGCGTGTCGTCAGCGGTGAACGAGTCGCACTCGGTCAAGAAGTCGCTGACCCATGGGGCATCCAGCGGCACGCCGACGTTGCCGGCGTCGATATGGCTCACAACATCCATCACGCGCGTCAGCTTGTCCTTCACGCGCTCGATGCCCTCGATCGGGATGCCGCCCTCGGCCTGAATGTCCTGGATCAGCCCGGTGCCGCTGGACTTGTCCTCGACCTTCATCTGACGCAGCACCGGTGCGCCCGGATCGTCGGCGCCGATGGCCGCATGCTTGTTCCAGAAGTCGATCGCGCGACGCTTCAGCTCGGGCGCCTTCCACTTCCCGCGCACCAGGTCGATCAGGTACAGACGGTTGTCGTACCCAAGCCCCCAGCACTCGAACACGCTGTAGTCGTTCCGCTCGGCGGTCTTCTGCGCGGTGTCCGCGAAGATCTTCCGGTACTGGAGCTGCGGCAGCGCGCCGTAGCGCAGGAACTTGCCGCTCTGGATGATCCCGCCGCCCAACGGCGACGGCCGCTGCATGTACTGGCCGTTGAAGACGTACGCATCGGCCTTCTCGGACGCGAGCAGCTCCTGCAGCGGCTCCTTGTACGGCCAGTAGCTGTAACGGCCGTCCTCGTCTCGCTCGTCGCGCTCGACGCGGTCGCGGATGTGCGCGGGCAGCTTCGCGACGTACTCGTCCGTGATCAGCGCCGGGATCTCGATGAACTCCCAGTCGCCCGGCAGCTTGCGCGCCTTGATGAAGCCTGTCGGATCTTCCTCCGCGAGCCGCTGCATGATCACGATGATCGGCGTGTCCGGATTCGCCTTCCGGCTCTTCACGGTCGACTGCAGCTTGCGGTTGGCTTTGTCCCGGTTCGTCTTGCTGTACGCGTCCTCGACCTTCAGCGGGTCGTCGATGATGATCGCGCCCTGCCAGCCGTCGGCCATGTGCCCGGCCCGGAAGCCAGTGATCTGACCGCCGAGAGAAACCGCGTACACGCCGCCGGCTTTCTTCCCGTCGACGAGCACGTTCCAGCGCTTCTTCGACTTCGCGTCGTCAGCCACCTTCAGCGGCCAGAGTGCCTGGTACTCGTCCGATGCGACGATGTCGCGCGCCGTCTCGCTGTTCAGCAGCGCGAGGTCGTCCGAGTAGCTGATGTGCAGGAACCGCGCGCGCGGGTTCAGCGCGAGGCCGCGCGCGATCAGGTTGATCGCGACCAGCTCAGTCTTCGACGAACCCGGGGGCACGTTGATGACGACGTTCTTCAGCGTGCCGTCGATCACGCGCTGCACCGTATCGGCGATCAGCACGTGGTGCCAGTTGACGCGGAACTTGATCGCCTGCCGGTGCTTGAAGAAGTACCGGCTGAAAAACAGGTGATCCCGCTCGCACTTCGCCTTCAGGACGGCCCGCTCGATGGCAGGGTCAATACTCGTCTTCGAGCTTGGCGACGGCGTCTGCGACCTGCTTTTCATCGACGACGACCGTCCTCTGATCGATTGGGGCGCCGTCCTTACCGGTGTGTTCGAGCCGGTGCTTGTTCGTGAATGCGTCCCCTGATTCCTTGGCTGCCTGTTCGAGCAGTTGAGCCATCAGCGGGATGTTGCCGCGCTCCTCGGCGACGCCGACGGCGCGATCGAGCTTGCGCAGGCGCACCGCGCGGTGCGCGACGCCGATGCGCGAGGTGTCGTTCAGGAATTCCTCACGCGTGCGCTCGAAGATCACGCGGTACTTCTTGCTGAGCGTCTCGCCCGCCCGCTTCGTCGGGTCGTAGCGCTCGCACTGCTGTGGCGACACCTCGACGCCGAACTCCTCCCGCACGGCCTTCGCGGTGCGCGAGATCGTCTCGAAGCACGCCAGCGCCTGCACGATGTACACCTTGATCGCGTCGGAAAGTGCTGCCATAGCGGGAAACGTTCGGGTTATGCGGCCCGCAGAATGCAGGTGCCGCAGGCGCGCGCGATGTCGGCGTGTCCGACCTCGGGCGCGCGCCGGGCCGCATCGACCAGCTTCGCCGTGTCACCCGCGCCGCCGGCCACGCCGTAGCGCCGGACAATGCCGACGAACTCCTCGACGTCGTGCCCGCGGATGCCAAGCTTCGGCATGCCGTCCTTCGTGAAGGCCGGCGCACCGAACTCGTCGGTACGCTGGCCGATGTGATACAGCTCATGCTCGACCAGCGCGCACCACTGCAGGTCGTTGCAATCGCGCGCGTAGTGCGCGTCGAGCGTGATCAGGAAGGCCGGCACGCGGCCGAACCATTCGAGGAACTGCTGCTCCTGCCTGGCGCGCTGCCAGCCGCCGGCGCGGATCGTCACCTCTTCGCACTGGCCGACGACGCGGCGCATCTGACGGACGTTCTCGACGGCAGCCCAGAGATAGGCGACGTCAGCGTCGACCAGGTGCGCGTGGTCGGGATTGTGCAGCGACGCGCCCGCTCGCAGGAGCGTCTCGTTCACCCACTCGGCGACGCCGTCGGCCGGCACGATTCTCCGTATCCAGTTCAAGTCGTCAAACAAGCCGTCAGGCGGCGATGGGCGAGATATTGGCAACATATTCGCTTTCGCAGCAGATCTGATCATCTTGTGATATCTGCAGTTTGATTCAAATAATTAAACAATCAAGCCAATTCCGCCAATTTTATTAAAAAAAGAAACTATTAAAATAATTCAACAACATTGACTGAAATCACTTAATTAACGCAATATCTCCATGGCCGCGAACGCAGCTGCGGACACCCGTCTAATAAGCGCTAACAGGAGAGCATTAATGACCACAGCACGAGCAACAGAGCAGGCCGTCGAACTCGTCAAAACAGCACTCGCATCCGGTTTAATCGCGCCCGCCACCGGCGACCGATGGTTTATGGACCCAACCAAAAATGGCGAGGAGCTTGGAAAATTTGTAGGTGCATTTGTCGCCAAGATCGCCAAGGAAATAGACGCCCTGTAGCAAATCAGGTGTGACTTATTAAAAGCCGAGAAAGTGACAAAGCCCGCTGGCTTTCGCTCAGCGGGCTCGGAAATTCTGGTGCCAGCAGGGCGGCGGAAACCCGTCTGCACCTTTCGGCGCGCTGGCTGATCACCTCGCTGCGTCTTTCCCGCCGGCACCGCTAAGGCCGAGCCAAGTATAGCGCGGCACACCACAACGAAAAAGCCCGCTGGCTTGTCGGCTCAGCGGGCTTTGGTCGCAACTCTGCAATCTGGCGAAAATCTACACCCTATCCGCCACATTTGCAAGGGGAATTTTCGCTGTACCCCTTACGCCTCAACAGCCTCCGCGATCGTCACGTTGTTCCGCTCGAAGAGCGGAGTCAGCCGCGTCACGGCCTGCTGCTCCAGTCCGACCAGGCGCTTCCTGATGATCTGGGCGTTCCGCTCGAGCGTCCGAATCGTGACGTGCGTCTCCTCCGAAATCGCCCGATATGACAAGCCGTCCTGACGCTGCCGAGCCTGAGAGTGCCCAGCAATCAGCGCCATGATCGCGTCGCTGTTCGTCACGGTAAGCGACGGTCGCAGGTACGTTCGCATCTCGACCAGCGCGCGCTTCCACTCAGCCGACGGCGGGATTCCAGGGTCAGCCGCCCGCGTCGCGCTTGCCGGCCGCGCCGGCATGCCGCAGGCATAGCGGAGCCACACCGCATTGCGCTCCGGCTTCAGCAGATGGTCGTGCACGGCCGCGACGACCATCGCGCACTGGGCCCGGATTTCGTCACCGCTAAGCCCGTCGAAGTTGATCGTGCCCGATGAGCTGCCGTACAGGTAGTCGAGAAACTCAGCTTGCCGAGCAGTCAGGCGGCCGACGGATTCAAGGATCTGGATCAGCGCGAGGCGGAACTGTTGCTTCTGCCGCGGCGGCAGCGACGTCACGAGAAAGCTGACGTGCAGCGCCTGTTGCGTGTTCTCGAAGATGGCGATCACCGGCCACCCCGCGTCATCATCGCCAGCGCCTGGCGCGTGCTGAGCTCGGCCATGTACCCCGACAGGTTGCTCGTGAAGTCCGGCCGGATGCGCGTGTCGACGTGCGTGCCCGGCGAGCGGCTCGTGCCCGCGAGCGAGTACATCCGGCCGCGACTCTCCGAATGGCAGTCCAGCCGCGCGAGCGCAACGTCGAGCGCGAGCAACTGGCGCACCGACGAAACGGGATGCTTCATGCGGCGTGCGAGGTCGTGCGCCGAATACCGAACACCGGGCTTCATGGCCGCGATGATGGCGTTGATCGTGAGTTTTCCGTTTGCTTTCAAGGCCCCGCTCCTTATGCTGACTTCAGATTCAATTCGATCGCCTCGATCCGCACGCCCGGCGTGCGCGCGTAGCGCTTCGACACCCAGAGGTCGACGACCTGGCCGTCGTCGACGTACACCACCCCGTTCATCCCGTCCTTCAACGCCTTGACAACGTTGTCCGCGTCCGGCTTCTTCGTCGCGCCGATGGCGCCGGCGGCCGCCTCGCCCTGTCGCTTGTTCGACCAACTCGCCGGGATCGGCAGGCCGATGTGCACGATCAACCGAATCGGGCCGGCGTACGGCGCGGTGCTGCGCATCGCCGCGCGCGCGGCCATCTTCACGAGGTTCTCGTACCGCTCGGTTTTCTCGGGCGTGTAGGTCGTGACGTGCGCGCCGCGGCGAGCGAACTTCGGGCGCCCTTTCGCCGCCGGGTTTCCCGGAACGACGAACTCGACGCGCTGCGCGACCGGTGATGCCGCGATGAGCGACTGCTGGGTCATGCCGTCACCTCGCCGGCCACGTCGTCGGTCACCAGCACGCCGCTGATCGGGCGCAGCCACGCATCCGGAATCCATCCGGTCTTGAGCTCGCACGGACGAAACGTGAGAACGTCCGTCCCCGGGATCGGCGTCGGTGCCTCGACGTACCAGCAGAAGCCGAGGCCCAGGTAGTCGCCGTAGGGTGCCTTCACCTCGACGATGCGGTCGCGGGCTTTGCCACGCGTGATCACGGCCATGTCGCCGACTTTGCAGTTCATCGCCCTTCCCCCATCAAAGCGCCGGCCGCGATGGGCCCGGCAGTGTTGCGAAATGCGCGGTTGTGGTCGTCCCACCACGGGCCGTCGCCGGCCGCGTCGAACACGCGCAGCTTGAAATCGAACGGAGGTTCCTCGCGGCCCTGCTCGATGCCGAGCGTGCCGCCGTGCTCGACGATGCCGGTCCACGAGCGCCACCAGTCGCCGACGGTGCGCGTGCCTGTCGCGGCCGTTGCGGTGCGCGCGGCGAGGAGATCGCCGAGGATCAGGTCGAGGAATCCGACGTTGAGCGGTTGCTCGGAGCGCTCGCGCTCGCGGCGCTTGCGGCCCGTGGCGATGGCCGCGCGCAGGTCGGAGGCCGTCACGCCGCGCGCGGGCCAGCTCGCCAGCCGCGCGTCATCGGCGGCGAAGCCGACGCCCGACGAGCGAAGGATTTCGACGAAAGCGGCGGCGATCGGCGCATCGTCGCCTACTGCCTGTGCTGTGCCGCTGCCGCTTGGGTTTACATCTTGGTTATTGGTTGTTGGTTCTTGGTTAGTTTTAGAACCGGTTATGTCTGGGGGGGCGCTGGCATCCGGATGGGAACCCGGAGAAAACCCACTGGGTTTTTCTTGGGTTCCGGACGGGTTAGGTTTGGTACCCGACCCGCTACCTGTTCGCTTCTTCGGCCGGCCGCCCTTCTTCCCGTTCTCTTGGGCCGTTTCTGCGCGCGAACGGTACGCCGCGATCTCGATTTCGCAACGATCGTGCACATACCCGGCGTCGGTCTGGGTGAACTTGAAGCGCAGCAGATTGGCAACCGCGCGACGCTCCTCCTCGGAGCTGACGCCGACGGCATAGCACACTGCATCGAGATCGAGCGGGAGTGGCTTCTCGGTGTCGTAGTAGACGTCGATCAGGTCGCGATAAATCCAGCGCTCGACGCGGGTCATGTTGACCGTGCCGGACCGGAAATCGCCGATGTGATGGGGGTAGTAGTTCACGGCGCCCTCCGTTCAGAGAGCGCCGGCAGTGGATGTGTTACTTGCGCCGCTTGGCGAGCGCAATCAGCGCTTCGGCAACTTGCTCCGCGCATTCGAGCGGAAACACGACCTCTTCCCGCACGACCTGTTGCGAATCGACGTCCATCGAATTGACGATGATCTCGACCTTCCCGTCGCTCGTGGGCGCCACCATGATCTCCGGTCGCGCTTCGATCAACAGCTCGAGCGGTAATGGTTGATCCTTGCTTTCCGACATATTTGCGTCCTTGCTCCGCCATAAAGAGGAGCCGGGCACGCGTCATCTGGCAGACGGAAATGACGCACCGGTGCGCACCGGTCGCCCGACGAAAAAATCGATGATAAGGCATCGATACGCCCTCAATGCGAAAGCGGTAGCTGAGAGGATTCGAGAGTTCCTTCATGCAGGCTCGGCAAGATTCCCAATGGGCCATTCGACGCAATCCATGACGTCCTGCTAGGATCACAAACTCCATAAAACGAGGTGACCAATGAGCAAATACGTGTTTCATGCGAACGACTGGACGGTAAATTTTGAGCCGATCTCGAAAGGCTCCGGGACTTGGGCATCGAAATGGACTGCAGCGCGTGGCGGGCCAACGTCCGTCGGCCAAATTCAGCGTGATGTCGAAATTCGGTCCTCTGGCGAAATCGCACTGCACGGATCCGCAACCGAAGCGGCAAACCGCGCGAAGGAGGAATGGCTCAATGACCACGGGCCGATTCGACATGAGGAAGGAGCAGCGTTCTTCGAGCCTGCAGTGTTTGGCAAATGGCACATCGGACTTGGGGTATGGGCCTGCGACATGACCCACACCGCGCCAATTTGGTCGTTCAGCGGGAACGCTGTTCAAGCCTTTGAGAATCGCGAAGAAAAATTCTCGAGTGGCAGCTTCCGATTTGCGACGGTCGAAGAGGCCTTTGCCGATGCGGAAAGACTGTTGAGCGAGCGGTACGGTCCGCGCGACGAGTAACGAAACAGGCGCGGCTTCCGCGGCACGCATGATCGCCTTGGTCAGTGTGTGGCCGCCCTTTTGGTTGCCGATCGGTGCAGCGAGCGGCCATACGCATTCGGGCGCCCACATCTGGCCTGCGCCGACCGTGATCGTCGTTGGGCTAAGATCGGCGAATCGCATTCGTACGCGACGGACCATAAGACGAGAAACCAGATGCCAATCGTGACCGTAACTGCCGCAATCGCCGGCCTGAAGAACGCTATTGATTTGGCCAAAGCAGCCATCGCCGCTCGCGACGAGCTGAAGCTCGCCGAGATGCAGCAGTCGATCAATGATCGCGTGATCGACGTCCAAAACGCGGCGCTGGCGTTGCAGGAAAAGCAAGCGGCCGCCCGTGATGAGATCGACGAATTGAAGGAGCAGGTCCGTACGGCAAACGCAAAGGCAGCTGACCTCGAGCGCACCCTCGGCGAGCGCGCAGCGTACAAGTTGTACGAGGTTTCCGATCGGGCTTTCGCCTACCGCTTCGTAGGCGATGACGAGCCCGAACACCTCATCTGCCAGCCGTGCTACGACGGCCCAGCTCACCGAAAGACAGTCCTCAAATTCAATCCGATCAACGGAAGATACGCTGCCCATTATGTCTGCCCGACGTGCAGGAACATCGTACGTGGATAGTTTCGATGCGACGCTCATCGTGCCGCCTGCCGCTGGCGTGACACGGTGAAACTGGGCGCCGACACATGCCGCACGCTCGGACATTTCAGTCACCACGTGCCGCCCTCCTTCTGGTTATCGATCGGCGCCGCCTCGGGGCGTACGCGCTCGAGCATCCAGAGCTGGTCGGCCCGGAACGCGAGGTAGTCCTGCGGGGGATCGCGGAAGATGAAAAGGTGCTTTTCCTCGACGATGCCGAGGTAGGTCATGGGGCGCCCGAGCTTGCGGGCGAAATGCTTGCCGACGTCGCGGTGGCTGAGCGTCAAGGTCATGCCGCCGCCTGCCGCTGGCCGAACGCCTGCTGAACGAACTCGCCGATCGCCTGCTGGCTGAGCCGACGGTATTCCTCGATCGCCTTGCGCTCCTGGATGGCGAGCCACTGTCGCGGGTAGTCACAGCCCGTGAACATGCAGAACAGGTGCAGCTTCGTCGCCGGGAACGGACGGCGGCCGGCGACCAGGTCGGCGAAGTGCGGATAGTGGATCCCGCAGTTCAGCGCGAGCGTCTTCCGGTCGAAGCGACGCAGGCCCAGCTCGAGCGCGCGCGTCAGGCAGTCCTCGAAGCTCATCGCCTCGACTTCCCCGTCCGGCAGCGTCGCGGCTTGGACCCACGGCGCGAACATCCTGAATTCGGTCTGGTTCATACGAAAAATCAATCGTTACCCAGTTGATTACCCACTTGCTTACCCAGTTGGCGCCGGGGCGAAATAAAGGCCAGGAAAACACCTGGCCAGCTTTCAGCTAATGCGAACCATCGCCATCAGTCGACGCCTGTACGGAGCGCGTCGCGCTGCCCCCCTTCTGCAGTGCACGCGCCCAAACGTCCCAGCTCAGTTGCTACGGCGGGATCAGGCCAGATCAGGTGCCAGTCGGTGGGACGAAAGTCCCTGTATGGGATGCCGACGGCATTCCCCACGAGAACGCAGTTCTCAGGTCTCATTGCATTTGGGGAATGCAGCCACTTGTGAATGTGTGGCTGCTTTTTGCCGATCAGGCGGGCAAGTGCGGACTGCGACCCAGCTTTCTGGATCGCTGCAAGCAGAGCCGGCACGGAGCAATTGGTCGGTTTCATGCGGCAATACTATAACCAAAGTTATTCATCTGCAAGAACTTTGGTTATTTGCCGGCTTACAACCAAGGTTATAGGATGCCCGCTATGGAAAATCCTGAATTCGGGCGCCGGGCGAAGGAACGTCGCGAGGCACTGGGCCTATCCCAGAAGCACGTCGCGGAACTTGTCGGCGTATCGCAGCCGGCGATCGCCAAGGTTGAAAGAGGCGGCAGCACTACGACCACGAACGGGTTCGCACTCGCGCGCGCGCTTCAAACCACATTGGAGTGGCTCGAATTCGGCGATGAAGCTGAGCCGGTTCCGCCAGGCTACGATCGGCTCGACGAGATTGGCCGCGCCAAAGTCGAGGCGTACATCAGTGGGCTGTTAGCACAATCAGCTCCGCACCGTTCGTCTGCTCAGGACGAAGACAGGCCCGTCGGCGACTGATCCTCCACGCTTCTTGTGGAAGCGGCTCCAGCGATGCATCCCAGAATGAAAACTCCCGCGTAACGACAGGCCGCTTCATTCTTCCCGTGAAACCGAACGCGGGCTTCTCGAGCAGCACATCCCATCGACCATCTGACCGCAGCCGCTGAATCGCCACGATCGTGCCGACCAGCGCAGGGTTCCTGCTCGTCACCACCCTAGCCAAGTCCCCGGGCCTGCAGCGCAGACGCGTCTTCAATTCTTCTTCCACAGGACGCCCTCGTCTTCGGTTTGTCACGATACTGTATGCATGTACAGTAGTTTATCCCCAGTTCCCGAAATCTTTCAACTGTTGTCAGCAGGCGCTTACCAGTCTGCTCGTCGCCGCGTTGTTACAAATTTCCGCACCACTCGATAACTTTGGTTGTTGACACGTCGATAACCTTAGTTATAATTCCCATCAACGCGGCACCGACGCCGCGCCACCGCCTCCAGCGGATCGCTCTCTAACAATCGAAGGTATGCCGGGACCGCACACGCGGAGCAACCGGCCGGCGCGATCAGCGTCGTGAGTCAGGACAGGCGCAGCGCGCTAGGCCGATGTTTGGCTACCGCTTGCAGGCTTGAACGAACCTGACACAAGACAGCCAGCACCATGTGACCGATGGCTTCGTAATCGGAACAAACCTCGCGCGGCCCGGAGCCGGCTCGGCCGGGAGTAGTCGGGCGCGCGAGTGATGCAGTTCTGACCGGTGGCGGTTCTTCTTCTGAGGCGTCACCAGTGAGGGCTGCGCACGCAGCGTTTCAGTTCAAGACAGAAATTCAGTTAGCAATCCTACTTTTATTTGGAGGATGCGATGCATAGTCCTCGAACCCATCAGCACAATCTCCGCGTTCTCCCGGCCCGCGCCGAGCAGCACGCCGACCAGCTGCAAGCCGCGGCAGACGATGCCGCGCTGGCGCGCGACGAGCGCAATGAAGCGATCGCCGATGCCGTCACGTTCGACGTGCTGCCGTTCTCGACTGAGCAGATCGCCCTGCTCGACGCTGCGCTGCGCCGCGGCTACATCGAGGACGTGTACGAGGTCTGGAACGTCTGCAAGAACGTGCTCGCCGCCGAGATCAAGCGGCGCGTCGCCGATGCAGATCTCGCCGTCGCGCCGCGTTTCGCCAACGTCTACTGCTCGGGATGCGGCCAGATATTCGGCCCGGGCAATGCCGGATTCTCCAGCTGCGCCGACCACGCCGGGCGTTGCGCACTGGACGACTGACCACGCAACACGAGGAAGAACATCCATGCGAATTACTACCGATGTGCTCGCGACACTGAGCGCAGCAGAAACGACCGGGAACCAGCTGAAGCTGGTTGGTCAACTCGAACGCTCGCTTTATGAGCGCACGAACAAAGTGCTCGAAGCAGCTGGCGGGAAATGGAACCGCAAGGCCAAGGCGCACGTGTTCGACGGCGATGCTGGTGACGCTATCGAACAGATCATCCTGACCGGCGAAATCACGATCCCGCAGGACTTTGGATATTTCCCGACGCCGTCCAGCGTGGTGGATCGCCTGATCGAACTCGCGGACGTTCGCAACGGACACCGCGTCCTTGAACCGAGCGCAGGCCGAGGAAACATTGCCTGCGCATTCCGCGACACGGCCGTGGACTGCTACGAGCTCCTGCCGGTGAACGTCGACGCGCTCAAGGCGCTCGGTTACGACCACTGGTCCATCACGCTCGCCGACTTCCTTGCCGTCGAGCCGTCGCCTGTCTACGACCGCGTTGTGATGAACCCACCGTTCGAAAAGCGCGCTGACATTCATCACGTTCGGCATGCCCTCCGGTTTCTCGTGCCTGACGGACGGCTCGTGTCCGTGATGTCGGCCGGCGTCCTCTTCCGCACTGATCGGCTGACGTCGGAATTTCGCGCGCTCGTCGACGAACGTGGCGGCTCGATCGAAGAACTGCCCGAAGGCGCGTTCAAGGCTTCCGGGACGATGGTCAATACCGTCATCGCCGTGATTCCCGCCTGACCAACCGCGCCCGCACTGCGGGCAATCACACCACACCGAGGGACCACATGAACGAGATCAAGCACACGCCGGGGCCATGGATCTGGGCGCCCGACTACAAGGGCCTGTATGGCGCCGGACCGAGCAACGCAGTTCTCGATCACGAGTTCTGTGAAGGGATGTGGCTGGCCCACGTCGAGCAGCGAGAAGCGAATGCGAAGTTGATCGAGACCGCGCCCGACATGGCCGCCGCCCTCGAAATGATCGCCGCAGAGGACGACGCAGCGCGGCACAACGGCACGCCCCTGCTCACGTCCGGCGTTCGCATGACGCTCGACGCCGCCCTGATCAAAGCCGGCCGCAAGGCTGCGCCGGAGCCGGTGCGGATCGTGACGATCGCGGGACGGGGGCTGTGATGCGCTTCGACACCGAAGAAGCTTTCTTTCGCGCGACCTACAACATGGCGGGCATATCGCCGGCACAGATGGGTGAAAACGCGGAGATATCCGTGCGTACCGGTGAGGACGTCCGCTATGCGGTAACTAGCGACGCAGTGAAGCTCGTGCGCGCTGCGTTCGGCGTTCACCAGCGTTGCATCGCTCAGGTCGACGGAAACTCGACGCTTCTCGAATACCGCCTTGTCGGCGCTTCGCGCGATCTCCCGGAGGGTTGGAAGGTCGTGGTGATGGCTGAGCGCGGTGCACTGCGCATCGACCTCTACAGCCCCGACGATGAGCGTGTCGAGTTCCCGGGCATCCACCGCGACGAACTCGCGGGGCAAGTCTATGACGCAATTCAAGCCGCGCTCGCTGGCGCACGGGAGGCATGATGCGCGCCCCTCTCAACAGCCTATCGCCTGTATTGCGCGATTACAAGCGATCGCCTGTATCGCGCGTGCGCTACGTGATCGAAGGCGCGGCATGGGCATTCGCGTACGGCGTCGCGATCGGCGCGCTCTGGTTCGGTGCTGATCTGGCCGGCCCCTACCTGCGGAGTCTCGGATGACGCCCTTCGACCTCCTCGGTGCGCTGCTCGACCGGGTATTCGAATGGAATCCCGTGGCCGGTTACCTTGTCGCACTCGCGATAGCCGCCGTGTGCACGTTCGTGCTTGCCCGGCTCAACGCAGACGGCACGGCCGTCACCGCCCTCGTCATGAGGCCCGCATGAGCCGCTTCATCGATCACGCTGACCTCTTCGAGCGCCGGCACCCGCGTGCTGCGCGCGCGCTCGTTCTCGCGACCTTCATCGCGGTTGCAGCTATCGCGATCGCAATCGACTGCTTCAGCAAACGCTTGGGGATTCTCTAAGCGCCACCGTCGCTCCCCATCGACGTCACGTTGTCCACCACATCCAGCGCGCTGTTCGATGCGCGTCTCTCGTCGTTCAATCTGGAGTCCCAAGACATGAAAACCATCGACACCCTGCCCGTCGAGTCGTCGCAGATCCACAGCATCGGCTACGACGCCGAAACCGAAACGCTTGCGGTCCGTTTCAAGGATCGCAAGACGAATGCACCGACGTCGCTGTACCACTACACCGGCTTCACGCAGGCGAACTTCGACGCGCTCAAGGGCGCCGACTCGCTGGGCTCGCATTTCTACAAGCACATCAAGCCGTTCCCCGAGCGCTTCCCGTACGTGTGCATCGAAAAGATGCCGGCGCCGGCCGCGGAGGCCACCGCCGAAACTGCAGGTGCGGCATGACTCCCTCGGTCTACACCGTGCGCGCGTCGAGCTGGGCCGGCCTGTTCGATTGCGCGTATCGCTGGGAAGGCATCCACCTCCTGAAGATGCGCAACGTCGTCGGCCTGCGCGCGGCGCTCGGCACCGCGATCCACGCCGGCACGGCCGTCTTCGACCAGGCACGCCTCGACGGCTCCGGTCTGACGGTCGACGACGCGGCAGGTGCCTTCGTCGACAAGCTGCATGATCCGGAGAACGAATTCGACCCGGCGCGCGACGACTTGAGCTTGTCGGAAGCCGAACGCATCGGCCTCTCGCTCACCACGAAATACTGCCTCGAGGTCGCGCCGCGCTACGACTTCATCGTCGTCGAAATGGAGACGAAGCCGCTCGACATTGAATGCGGCGGCGGCATCACGATTCGCCTGACCGGCACGATGGACCGGGCACGCGTGCGCCGCACAGCGCTCGGCCCGGGCATCGCCGACCTGAAGAGCGGCTCAGCCGCGGTGCAGAAAGGTGTGGCGGTCACGAAGGGACACGGCCCGCAGATCGGCACCTACGAGATGCTCTACGAGCACACGACTGGCGAGCTGATCGCCGACACCGCCGAGATCATCGGCCTGAAGACCAAGGGCACGCCCGAGGTGGCCACCGCATCGGTGAAGGACGCCAAGCGCGTGATGATCGGCACCGAGGACGAGCCCGGCCTCATCGAATTCGCGGCCGACATGTTCCGCACCGGCCGTTTCTTCCCCAACCCGAAATCGCTGCTCTGCGACGCGAAGTACTGCCCGCGGCACGGCATCTGCAAATTCCACGAGTAACGAGGCACCCATGAATGCACCCGCACAACTGAGCGAAGTGAAGGCAGCCGGCGGCGTGCCGGCGCTGATGCCGGACCAAGCCGTCGACATGTTCACCGAGCGCGGCTTTGTCCTGGCCAACCGCATCGCCAAGGCTTACGCGAGCAGCGATGCTGTTCCGGCACAGTTCCGGTCACACAACCTGAAGAAGGCGAACGGCGAGGAAATCTGGGTCGAGAACCCGTCTGCGATCGGCAACTGTCTCGTCGCGATCGAGGTCGCGCGCGCCGTCCGCATGTCGATTACCGCAGTGATGCAGAACGCCGACATGATCGAAGGCAAGCTGCGGTGGTCGGGCAAGTTCGTGATCGCCGCCATCAACGCGTCGGGCCGCTTCACGCCGCTGCGCTTCCAGATGATCAGCCGCGGCAAGATCACGGCCAAGTACAAGGAAAAGACCGGCTGGAATCAGCAGGCTCGGAAGCCGATCTTCGAAGAGCGCGAGGTCGAGGTCGATGACATCGAGTGCATCGCCTGGGCACTTCCGCGGGGCACACCGGAACCGCGTCTCGCGCCCGAACAGGTTCGCCAATACGCGGGCCGCATGCTCGACCTTTACCGTGACATCGGCATGCCCGTGATCGAATCGGCGCCGGTCAGCATGCGAATGGTCGTCGAGGAAGGCTGGTACGGGAAGGCCGGATCGAAGTGGCAGACCGGCCTGCGCACGCTGATGTTCCAGTACCGCGCCGGCAGTTTCTTCGGCAACATCCACGCGCCCGACATCGTCATGGGCATGGGTCGCACTTCCGAGGAAGAAGCCGACATCGTGGACGTCTACCCCGACGGCTCCTTCACCGTGCAGACCACGACGCTCGACACCCTGCGAGCGGGCCCGGCACATCCGGCCGAAGAGGTACGCCGCACCACCGTAGCGGCCCCCTCCACGCCGACCGACGAGCAACCTCCTGAAGACGAAGGCGACAACGCAGGCCAGAGGGAAGCCCGGGCGTCGGATGAGGTACCGGGCGACGCTGATCACGCACCGCAAGGCGGCTTCGACTTCGACGTGAGCGGCCTGGTGCTCGGCATCCGCGAGGACATCGAGTCGGCCAAAACCCCCGAGGATCTCGACCTCGCGCGCAGCGCGATCAGCGGCGTGCCTGACGAAACCGCCAAGGCCGAACTAAACGCCCTTGCCTCGGCGCGCATGCGCGCCATCACGGCGGCGGCTGATCAGGCGGCCACCGGCAAAGCGTCGTCTCAAACGACCGCACCGGCCGGCCGCCGGGCACGCGGCCCGATCAGCGCCGATTAACCCCCTCTATCGCCGCCAAGGATTTCGACATGACCGACAAGAACGTTCTCCAGATGACCGCCGACAGCATCGGCAAAGACCTGCTTTCCGCGTTGGTAACCGAAATGAAGCTAATGCCCGACATCTGGGTAAAGCTCTCCGAGAAAAAGCAGAACGACGTCATCGACAGGCTGAAGGCACGCGTCGACCACAACGTGAAGATGGCGACGCACCTCATCGCCAGCAACGGTCGCATCGTCGTGCAGGGCGACCTCGACCAGATCACGATCAAGGACGGCGTCAAGGCGGTCGTGAAATTCGGCGGCTCTCAGCCGAACCTGCACGAACTCTACGAAGCAAGCGGCAAAGCCGTCCTGGTCGTTGTCGCGAACCCCGACGAGCACACCGGCGGCATGGACGAGATCCGCGGCGAATCGGATCAGCGCGGTTTGGACCTCGGCCGCGAGTACACCGACCAGGACGGCGACGGCATGGACGGCGACAAGCCGGATAGCAACGTCGTCGACGCCGATTTCCGCGAGGTGCCGAAGCTTGGCGACGGCCCGACCCAGGCGCAGCTCGACGAGCAGCATCAGGCCGGCCGGCAAGCGGCCGCCGAAGGCAAGCCCGAGAGCGAATGCCCCGTGATGGCCGGCGAGCTGTGCATCGCATGGATGAAGGGCTGGAAGGAGTGGCATGAGGAACAAGCCGCATCCGGCAACGAGGATCCGCTATACGCCCAAGTCGAAGCGTTCGTGATCGAGCAGCAGAAGGTGACGATTTCGAGCGTGCAGCGCCAGTTCAAGATCGGCTACAACCGCGCCGCGCGGCTGATCGAGCTGCTCGAAGCCAAGGGCGTCGTCAGTGCGATGGATTCGGACGGCGGCCGCACGGTGCTGCGGCCGCGCGAAACGCAGGGAGAGGAATCGTGAAAATCACCGACATCTACGTGGCGAACGTGCTCGGCATCCGCACAGCGGATATCCGGCTCGCGAAACCGGTCACCCTCTTCACCGGCCCGAACGGTGCTGGGAAGAGCAGCCTGCAGGAAGCGGTTCGCATGGCGCTCACTGGCGACACCGTGCGCGTCGCGCTGAAGAAGGAATACGGCTCGCTCGTCACCGAGGGTGCGGACGGTGGCCAGATCGTGGTCGCGTGCGGCGAGCAGGCGAACAGCGTCACGCTGCCGTCCGGGAAGCTCAAGCGCGAGCTCGCCGAGGATCCTCGCCTTCCTCTGGTGCTCGACGCGCAGCGGTTCGCGCACCTCGGCGCGGCCGAGCGCCGGACGTTCCTGTACGACCTGATGGGCGTGAAGATCGGCGTCGACGAAATGCGCGCCCGGCTGCTCGACAAGCTCGGGTTTCGCACCGACGCGGTACCGGCACCAGCCGCCGCGCGGCTCGCGGCCATCACGCCGATGCTGCGCGCCGGCTTCGAAGCGGCGCAGAAGGAGGCGGCCGACCGCGCGCGCGGCGCGAAGCAGTCGTGGCGCAACGCGACCGGCGAGACGTACGGCAGCCAGAAGGGAGCGACCTGGCGCCCGGCACCGGTCGAATTCGACGAGGCAGCATTGCGGAAGCTCACGGGCGACCGGGCGACGCTTGACGATCGGATCGGCGAACTGCAGCAGCAGATCGGCGCTGCCGACGCGGCGGACACTGCGGCACGTGCGCGTGCATCGAAAATCGCCGATCTGCGCACGCGCGCCGCCGGTTACGCGAAGGCGGTCGAGCTTGCGCAGCTCGCCGACGAACAGGTCGCCGAATTCCTGCCCAAGGTCGAAGCGCTTCGTGTGCGCGCCGGCGCGGCGCCGGCCGGTACCAAATGTTCGTGCCCCGAGTGCGGCGCACTTCTGCGCTACCTCAACGGCGTGCTGTCGGCGGCGGCCGCAACCGGTGCGCGAGACGCCGACGCAGCTGCGAAGCTACCCGAGTACGAGCAGGGCCTGAAGACGCTGCAAAACGCAGCCGCAAACCGCAAACGCGATCTCGAAGCGGCAGACGCGGCCGCGACGCAGTTGCGCGCTCTCGAAGACGATTCGGCGGACGGTAGCGCGGCCGCCGCACGCGAGAGCGGCGACACCGCGCGCTCGGAGCTGGCCGACCTCCAGCGCCGCCGCAAGCAGCTCGACACTGACATCGCGACGCTACGCGAAATCGAGCGGCGCGCCGCCGGCGCCGCCGACCTTGCAAAGCAGGCTGCAGCGCTGCACGAAGACGTCGCCGCGTACGAGGCGATCGCCGACGCACTCGCGCCGAACGGGATCCCGGCCGATCTGCTCAAAGAGGCACTCACGCCGATGAACGAGCGCCTGACGGACCTCGCCGAGATGTCCGAATGGGCCGACGTGACGATCACGCCGGAGATGGAGATCTTCGCCGACGGACGCGCCTACGCCCTGCTGTCCGAATCGGAACGCTGGCGCGTCGACGCGCACATCGCCGCGGCGATCAGCCACTTCTCGGGCCTGAAGCTGCTCGTCCTCGATCGCGCCGACGTCCTGGTCGGCCCGGAGCGCGACCGGCTGCTCTATTGGCTCGACGATCTCGCCTACAGCGAGCAGATCGACACGGCACTCGTGTTCATGAGCCTGAAAGCGCCGCCCGGCGGGCTGCCTGATTCCATCGAGGCTTTCTGGGTTGAGGGCGGTCAGGTGGCGCCGGCCACGCAGCATGCAATACGGGAGGCAGCATGAGAGAGGACATCGAGAAGTATCTCGCCGCCACGTCGGAAGCCACAGCGAAGGCCGTGGCGACCGGAACCGGGCTCCCGCATCTCGACGTGACGAAGGAGCTGAACCGGATGCTCGGCGAGGCCGTCGTCGAGCGCGAAAAGCGTGCCGGCGGCGGCAACGAGTACGTGTACTGGCTCGCGCGCGCAGCGAAGCCGGCCACGCCGACCAGCAACACACCGGCCGCCGCCGCAGCGCCGGAGCTGGTATCGGTCGGCGTGGTCGAGAAGTCGTCGGACCCGAATGCCGGCGTCATCGACGTCGTGCGGATCATCGCGGACCTACGCGCCGAAGTCGAACGCCTCACCGCCGAGCGCGACGCCGCGCAGCAAAGAGCCGACACCTGGCGCGCGAATACCGCGGCGCTCGAGGCGCGCATCGACGAGCTGACACTCGGCCCGGTCGGCGCACGCGCGCCGCTGTTCGTGACGGTCGGCAGGTATTGCAAGCCGAAACGTCACACGTCGCTCGAGAAAGCCCAGCGGCGTGGCAGCGCGCTCGTGCGCAGCGAGAAGGAATCCGAGGTGCTTGTGCTCGAACCGGTCGGCCGGATCGTGCGCGGCACGCAGTGGATGGCGCGATAACGCCATCCCTCTCCCCCAAAATTCACTATTGAAAACACCATGAGCCACTTTTCAGTACTCGTCATCGGCAATGATGTCGAGACGCAACTCCGGCCGTATCACGAGTTCGAATGCACCGGCGAAAACGATGAATTCGTGCAGGACGTCGACAAAACCGACGAAGCACGCGCCGAATTTGGCGAGCAGACCGAGACGCGCCTGAAAGCTCCGGACGGCTCGCTGCACAGTTTCTTCGACAACGGCGGCAACTGGCGCCCGGAATTTTCTCAGCCCGATCCCGACGCGCCCTCGTTCGCTCCTGGTCGACGGATGCGATTCGTCCCGCCGGGATACGAGCTTGTCGAGGTACCCACTGCGCAACTGAAGACGTTCGGCGATTGGCTGGCCGGCTGGTACGGCTTTACGTGCGTTCCGTTCGGAGAAGCGCCGGATACGGACGGCGTGCACAAGTTCGGATACGCCATGCTCGACGAGAGTGGGAACGTTACGAAAGTCGTCAAACGCACCAATCCTCGGAAACAGTGGGACTGGTGGGTCGTCGGCGGCCGATGGTCAGGGTTTCTGCAGCTGAAAGATGGCGCAACTGGCGCACGCGGTCGCCCTGGGCTCATGGGTGCATGCGCCGACGACGGCCCCGGCCGAGCAGACGTCGCTCGCAAAGGTGACATCGATTTCAACGGTATGCGAGACGCGGCCGGCAAGAAAGCCGGCGAACGCTGGGACAAGGCGGCCGCTGCGCGCGGCGATGCAACGTGGCACGACTGGGAGCACGTACGCGAGGTTCTGCATGCAGGCGACATCGACGCCGCACGCAAGGCATACCACGCTCAACCGGCCATGAAGGCAGTGGCAGCCGCGCTCGATAACCCATGGCATGGCGTCGACGAGTACCTGACGCCGCGCGACCAATACGTGCAGCAGGCCCGCGACAGCTCGACGGTGACCTACGCTCTCGTGAAGGACGGTCAGTGGGCCGGGCGCGGCACGATGGGATGGTTCGGCATTTCGCATGACGAACGCGACTGCGACGACTGGAACCGGAAGGTCAATGATCTGCTCGACAGCATGCCCGACGACACGATCATCACGGTCGTCGACTGCCATATCTGACCCACCATGAGCGCTGCCGACAAAAAGACGCCGTGGAACCCGTCGCGCCGCGCGACGGCCCGCGTCAAGAACCCGCTTCCGGCTCCGACAAGTTGCCCTTACGACGGCGGGCCCGTCGAGATCGTGAACAACTCTGCGATCTACGGACGCGCATACGGCGACTGGCCGTGGGCGTTCCTCTGTCGTTCCTGCCGGGCATACGTCGGCCTGCACCCCTTCACCGCCATTCCACTCGGCACGCTGGCCGACGAGCCGACCCGCGAAGCACGAAAACGCGCGAAAGCTGCCTTCAACCCGATCTGGCAATCCGGCGCGATGACGCGCACCGACGCATACATCTGGTTGGCACAACAGCTCGGCATCGCGAACCACGAGGAATGCCACATCGGCTGGTTCGACGTCGCGACATGCGATCGCGTCGTGACTGTCATTCAACAGGAGTTCCCCCGATGACCGATACGCAAGACCCACTCTGGCGCGCGCTCTCGCGCCTCGAACACGCCGAGCTGAGCGACAACGATCGCAACCTGTTGCGGCCGGCGTTCGCCGCGATGCACGGCAGCCACGCAATGCGCATCCCCGAGGAGATCGTCAAGCTGATCCGACGCCTCGACGCGGCGCTACCGAATACGACGGAGGCATGACATGTTGCTGGACAAGATCAGCGGCGCCGACGCCGCGTTTCGCGGTCAGATCGAAGACCTGTACTGGGGCGGGAAGGTTGGCCGCGAGCCGCATCCGGTGCGCGGATACGGTTGCGACGTTCTGCCGAATGGATGGACCGAAATCTCGTGGGACGAATTCGCGAAGTCATCGTTCTTCCGCTACTCGCCGATCGCGACGGGCTGGTTGCGAACGCTCCTCGGCGACGCACGGATGTTCTTCATGCACGACCAGATCAGCTACGCGCTGATCGGCGATTACTGGGGCGGCACCGTCAGAGTTTTCCGATTCGGCTGCAAGCATGTGATGGACCGGAAGAACGTCGGCAACTTCATGAATCAGTACACCTGTACGAAGTGTGGCTTCAGCGAAACCATCGACTCATCGGACTGAACGCCCACATCTCACCCGGGAGAACATCATGCTGCGCGCCCTTCTCTTTTCCATCAGCAGCCGCCTGCCGTGCCGAATCATCAGCGATGCCGGCCGCCCCTACCTCGAGCGCTACTACCTGGTCACGCTCTTCGGCGTGCGCGTGTACCTGCACCGCTTCGTCGACAGCGATCCCGATCGCGGGTTGCATGATCACCCGTGGCCGTGGGCCTTCTCCCTGATCCTCACCGGCTGGTACTACGAGCAGACGCGCGCCGGCACGAAGATCGTGCGCTGGTTCAACGCACTGATCGGCGATTCGTTCCATCGCGTGATCCTGCCGCGCGACCACGGCGTGCACGAGTGCTGGACGATCTTCGCGCACCGCGCGCGCCGCACGAAAGAATGGGGCTTCCTGCGCGACAAGGGACAACTGGGCCGCGTGTACACCGCACACAAGCCCGGCGCAGACGACCAATGGTGGAAGCGCGCCGCTCGCGGCCGCGCCGAACCGCAGCGAATGCCTCGCTGAACAGACAGAGCATCACCGCGTGGTTTACCTCGGTCCGCGCGGCATTCGAAGGGCGCCGAATTTATCGGCGCCCTTCTTTTTTCGACTTCCCGTGATTCCCATGAACATTCGTCGCGAATTCAAGGTTTTCGGCTTCTGCTCCGGCCTCGGAGCGGGCATGAAAGGTTTCAAGAAAGCTGTCTCGCACGTAGGGACAATGACCGGCACGTGGCGCGTGCTTGGGGGTATCGACAACGATCCCGCCGCGTGTCGCGACTTCCGCACGATTGTCGGTGTCCCGTGCACGCTCATGGACCTCTTCACACGCGAGCAGTACACCGCGTTCCACAGTGCTGAGCCGCCGGCAGGCTGGCGAGAAGCGACGCCGGAAGACGTGCGCCGCGCCGCCGGTTACGAGCACCCACATTGCGTGTTCATCTCGTCGCCGTGCAAGGGCGCGTCCGGGTTGCTGTCGGAAACGCTCAGCCGCACGCCGAAATACCAGGCGCTCAACGAGCTGACGCTGCGCTGCGTCTGGCTGATGTGCGAGGCATGGAAGGACGATCCGGTCGAGCTGATCGTGTTCGAGAATGTGCCGCGGCTCGCGACGCGCGGCCGTCACCTGCTCGATCAGATCGGCAAGATCCTCGAGCACTACGGCTACGCCGTGAACGAGACGACTCACGACTGCGGCGAGATCGGCGGTCTTGCGCAAAGCCGCAAGCGCTTCCTGCTCGTCGCGCGTCAAATGGCGAAGGTGCCGGCGTTCCTGTACGAACCGCCCCTGAAGCGCCTTCAGGGCGTCGGCACGCTGCTCGGCCGCATGCCGTTGCCGGGCGACATCGGTGCGGCCGGCCCGATGCATCGCGTGCCGTCACTGCAGTGGAAAACGTGGGTGCGCCTCGCGTTCGTCGAAGCGGGCAGCGATTGGCGCAGCCTGAACAAGCTCGCGATCGAGAACGGTCACCTGCGCGACTACCTGATCGTGCCGGACATGCACAACGGCGTGCTCGGTGTGAATCGCTGGGACGAGCCGAGTGGAGTCGTCGCCGGCGCGAGCCGCCCCGGCAACGGCTCATTCTCGGTCGCAGACCCGCGATTTGCGCAGAGCGCGAAGTGGAACGACGGCCACGCCTATGGCGTGCTGCCGTGGGATGACCACTGCGGCACGATCGCGGGGCAGCAGACACCGGGACAGGGCTACTACACCGTCGCCGACCCGCGTCACGGTGGCCCGGCGAAGCACAACAACGAATTTCGGATCGTGCCGTGGGATGACGCTGCAGGTGCGGTCACCAGCGCTCACGGCACCGGCCAGTGTGTGCAGGATCCGCGTTCGTCAACCGGGTTCGAAGGCGCCGGCAAGTACCGCGTCACGGGCTTCGACGAGCCGGCCGGCACGGTCATCGCACGCAGCGACAGCGGCCAAGGCGCATTCGCGGTCGCCGATCCGCGCCCGGGCATGCGCCGCGAGCGCGGCGACGCGTACCTGACTGGCGGCCACTACGGCGTCGTCGGCTGGGACCAGCACAGCGGCGCAGTGTCGGCCGCCGCCGGCCACGACAACGGCCGCTGGTCCGTCGCCGACCCGCGCATGCCCGCGGCGAACGAGAAGACTGTCGCCGTCATACGCGCGCTCGACGGCACGTGGCACCGGCCCTTCACCACGCTCGAACTCGCCGTCCTGCAATCGCTCGTGGAACCGGAGGAGCAACTTGAGCTCGACGGCCTTTCCGACCAGGCGTGGCGCGAGCGCATCGGCAACGCCGTGCCGCCCGACGCAGCGCAAGCGATCGCCGAAGTAATGGGCACGACGCTCCTGCTCGCCGAATCTGGCGAGACGTTCCAGCTTTCATCGACGCCAGTCTGGGTGCGCCCGATCGCGATCGCCCTGACGGTCGCGCCGCAGACGTTCTGACCAGCGAGGACAACCACCGTGACCGACTGGATTGACCGCTGCCACTTCGACGACTGCCGCGAGTTGGTGCGCAGCCTCATACCATCGTTCCGCGCCGAACGTCACTTTCGCGCTACCTCCAGGTTTCCTTTCCATCGCGGAGCGTCTTCATCGAGATAGACCATTTCCGTCGGTGGATTGTTGAAAAGATTGTCTCGCAACGCCTGGCCGATCGCATCTCGCACAACGTCTGCAGCACAGTTGTACTGCTTCGCTTCCGCAATTGGACGAGGGATGTCGACGCTAATTCTCAAGGATTTCTTACTGTTTATCCGAAAAATGTTGACAACATAGCTAGCGGCCGCGCCGACAAAGACGGCGCGATGTGCAGCCTCTCCATCGTCAAGTCCGATTGGGAAAAAGGTGAAGTCAGCAGTTCCAAGTTCGAGTTCTTCCACGACAAAGCCCTCCGATTCGTTGGACGAGTCTGCATCGTGCCACGGAACGAAATTCCCGCAAATAACGAAGCCTTTACCAACCGCTTACCTTTCGGCATTTTTGGAGAATTTTTTGTAACAGTCTCAATGTTCACAGCAAAACGTAAAGGAAATCTACTCACTGAGGACCTTCCTAATGACCACCCGCAACAAAAATGGCCGCACCGATGTGCTGACGGCGCAAGCGGCACTCGCGGCAATCGAGACGTTCGAAATCGTCGGCGAAAACAATTCGTCGCGCGACCCGAATGCCGACGATCGCTTCATCCTGACCGAGTACATCGCGCATGCGTTCGACGGCTACCCAGTCGATCAGGCCGCCGCCTCGGCCACTGAAACAGGTGCGGAAGGCGCGGTCTACCAGATCCTGACCGAAGAAGGCGCATGGCTTGACGTACCACAGCAGATCTACGACCGCACCAAGAGCGATCCCGCTCTCACGCGCATTGTCTACCGGGCACCGGCGCGCGCCATTCAGAAGGTGGACGGCTGGCAACCGATAGCTACGGCACCGAAGGATGGCTCCGAGATACTGCTGAGCAACGGCACCCACGTGCAGCAAGGCTGGTCGGTTCACGACGAAGGCGGTACCACCGAGCACCGCGACATGGATGGCCGATATATCGGTCAAACCGACAGCGACGGCTACATCGGATGGTGGGACGTGGGTGGCGGCATCCAGCCCGAGCCTGATCGATGGATGCCGATGCCGGAAGAGTCCCACTCGCCCGCTATGGCGGCGGAGGCGGTGGCGATCCCGGCCGGCTATGCGCTCGTGCCGATCGATCGCTCCTACGATATGCGGGCGAAGGCACTCATCGCCTTCAACACTACCGAGCAAGCCGGGAAGGATCGAGACGATGCGCTCGATGCCGCATACCGCGCCGAGCTTGCCGCCGCCCCGCAGCCCGCGCAGGCAGACGCTCAGGTCGGGCTGACGAACGATCTGCGCCAGCGTTGCCGAGAACTGCTCGAACTGAATGAAAAAGGCGAGTCACCGCAGGTCGCCCTTCGCGTTCTCGCCGACACGTACCACCCCGATATTTCCGCACATGACCGTCGGTCGATGGCCGTATCGCAGACGCATATCGAAGCGCTGCGCGCCCTTCTTGCCGCCCATCCGGGCCAGCCGGAGCCGCGCGCTGAGGCGTCCGATGACTGGATCAGCGTTACGGCACAGCGCCCGTGCGATGCGGGGATTGCTTCATGCGATGACGTTCTCGCATGGAACAACGATCCTGGCTTTCCGACAATCGTCGAGGCGCACTTCGTCAGCCCGGGTTTTCCCGAGTACACGCACTGGAAGCGTAAGCCGATAGGCCCTGCCAATATCGCCCGCACTGGAGCCTCAGCATGAGCAAATTTCATAAACTCGACGCGTTGATCCTCGCGTCGATCGACGACACCCCGAAAAAATTCGCAGCCGTCAATACTGGCGCAGTGCGCGAAGAAAGCGAGCGGCTCGCGCGCGAAGAATGCCGGCCGACCACATTCGGTGAAGTCGTTGGCTGGCGCATCGTTGACCGGCGTCTCCAGGCAGTGCGCAAGACCGGGAAGATCCGATCGACGTCGAAAGGATGGGTGCGAGTATGAAGAGCACCGACGACATGCTGACCGAGATGGAGCCGATCGTATCGCGGTGGATTCGCGAGTGCGGCACCTGCATGGATGGCGCAAGTTATGCGGCTGCGCTGGAGCTGGCAGCATACGTCGCCATTCACCGCACCATGCCTGACGGTGAGGCGTGGCGACCGATCGAAACTGCGCCGGCCGACACGGAAGTGGTCGTGTTCTGGCTCGATCCGGAATCTCCCGAGCACCCGGAGCGCTACGACTTCGACATGCTCGACGATGGCTGTTGGCGCCAGTGGACCGATCACTACGAATGGGCGCATTCCGTTGCGCCGGCTGGTAGCCGGCTGCCTCGCGAACAGCCACCGTACACGCACTGGAAACCACTCGGCACACCTACGCGCGCCATCGACGCCACCCACTCCGGAACGTAATCATGGCCGATTCTGTCGCGCGAGGAAGTTGAGGCGCAGCAACCGACTACGACCAGTTCAGTGGCGCACACCGTCGACTAGAAACCAAGTTCGCGCCTCAAGCGCTGCGGCAACGGCCCGGGCTAGCGATGCGCCGCAATTGGGGCACTCATAGTGCTCCTCGAATGGAGCGCCCCTCCGTGTAACAACCCCAACCAATTCGAGATGCCGCGGCTGCAAATCGGCAGATTCGCCATGGATAGCGACGCACTCTCTGCATGGGGTCACGGTCTTCATGAGTACCGGCTTAACCATTCTTCGGAAAACTGTTTCGCGTAGGCGACCGCTTCGGCCTCGGTGTCGAACTCGCCAAGTTTCCGAAAGGCCGCCTCGCGGCTGAATCCCACCTTCGTCACTTCGACCTGCGCGGCGAACTTGCCGTCGTCGGTCGGGCGTGGCGTGCAGTTCATCTCATACCCACGCATCAGGAAAACCGTCTTCATCTGGTGCTCGCTGGAAAAAACCGGAGGAATCGTAGCATGTCGACGTCGACACGGAACCCGTGGACGACCGGCGAGATACGTCTGCTCGCCCGCCTCTATCCGTCCCACATCCCATCCAAAGCGCTCTACGCGGCGTTTCCGCGACATCCGCGGAAGTCGGTGCAGACCTATGCGCGGACGGTGCTGAAGATCTCGCGGCCGCCGCGCGACCACAAGTCGGTCGCGGCGCCGGCATGGAATCACATGCGCGCCATTCTCAAAACGGAACAGCTGTCGGTTCGCGAGTTGGTGAAGCGCTGCGGAGTCTCGCAGCAACGCGTCAGCGAACTGCTGGCGATCCACCGCACCGAGGTGCACATCGTCGATTGGATTCCGCCCGTCGGTCGAGCGCAGTGGCGCCCTGTTTGGGCTGTCGGAAATGCGCCGGACGTGCCGTGCCCGGCAGCGATCAAATCGAAGGCAGCGCGCGCCGCCCGAAGCGCCATGAAGCGCAATCCGTTTCTCACTGCGGCCGGCCTCGTGACGATCCCCGTCGGCGAGCCCGGCCGGATCTTTCAGCAATCCATGGACGACACCGACGAGGAGCTTGCGGCATGAGCGAGAACAGCAAAATCGAATGGACGGACTCGACGTTCAATCCGTGGGAAGGCTGTGCGAAGGTCGGCCCCGGATGCGACCACTGCTACGCCGAAGCACATAACGCGCGGTTCGGCGGCGGTTCGGCCGTGAACTGGGGCCCGGGCGCGCCGCGCCGCCGCACGTCGGCCGCGAACTGGCGCAAGCCGCTCGCCTGGAATGCTGCGCACGCCGACTTCTTCGCCGAGCACGGCCGTCGCCAGCGCGTGTTCTGCGCGTCGCTCGCGGACGTGTTCGACAACGCAGTGCACCCGATGTGGCGCGCCGACCTGTTCGAGCTCATCAAGCGCACGCCAAATCTCGACTGGCTCCTGCTGACGAAGCGGATCGGCAACGCGCGCGAAATGATCCAGGCCTCGGTCGAGTGCCTGATGGACGCTGACCGCGACTGGCCGTGGCCCAACGTCTGGCTCGGAGCGACGATCGTCAACCAGGCCGAGGCCGACCGAGACATCCCGAAGCTGCTCGAGGTGCCGGCACGTGTGCGCTTTCTTTCGATGGAGCCGCTGCTCGGACCTGTCGACCTGACATCGATACCGTGGCGGGGCCATCGTGTCAGCGCGCTCCAAGGATGGAGCAGCACCGAGCACGGTCTGCACTGGGTGATCGTCGGTGGCGAAAGCGGAGCCGGCGCGCGGCCGATGCACCCGGACTGGGCCCGCTCGCTGCGCGACCAGTGCGCGGCCGCCGGTGTGCCGTTCCTGTTCAAGCAACACGGCGAATGGGCGCCAGGCTCTGGCGACTTCGGCGAGGGCCGTATTGAAACGGCGGCTATCGCGCTTGACGGTCGAGTCGCCGTCGGCGGCTACCGCGTAGATGACTACCCGCGCGGCGCCACGAGCGGCGATGGCTGGTCCATGGTTCACCGCGCAGGCAAGCGCACTGCCGGCCGGCTGCTCGACGGTCGCACGCATGACGAATTCCCGGAGGTCATCCGATGACGCAATTACTTTGTCGGCAACCCTTCAAAGTCATACTCCTCGAAGATCTTCGCATCCGTGTCCGCAAGCACGCCGCGCGCCGCGGGCGGTCCTTCGAGATAGATTCCGCTCGCATGCTCCGGCGCAATACCCTTCGGATAAAAGTGGACATGCATTTCCCTCGTGTACTCCGGATGTCCGCGCATGCGCTCGTTCACCATTTCGATGTATTGGACGCGCGTCAAACTGGGCTTTGCCATGTCGATCTCCGGGATCGTTGTTCGGGAATCCTAGCATGACCGAACGCCCTACCTTCTTATATCGAGACAGCCGTACTCGTGATCTTGTTTGCCAAGTCGAAGCACAATTTATTCGCTTCTCCAATGGTCCTGAACAATCCATCGAAGTCGGCCGCATCCATCTTGCGATGTCTGGCAATTGCCTCTTCAAGATCATTTCGCAGCTGACGGATGGCGGACCTAAGCATCAGTGTTGGCCTGACGAAGTCCGGCGAAGGGAGATCGTGAAGCGGAATTTCATTAAGAACCCGCTCCATACCGCGAACCTCGTCCATTTCAAAGCGCGCCATTCCGCTGGCAACACGGTGCAATGCTGCGCGATCTGGCAATTCGCGTTGAACATAGCTTGTGACACTCGTCACGCTTTCGGCTATTTCTCGAAGAATAGACGCGACTTCTTTTCGCCTACGTCGCTCGCTCGCGACCTGCAGTCTGCGAGCGCTGTAGCCGGCCCACACAATTGCGACAACCGACGCAACGGCCTGAACCCACGATGCCGTACCTGGATGACACTCAATCCAACCGTCAATGCATACCATGCGTGAACTCCCGATTTTATTTTCCGGCCCGATGGTACGGGCCATCCTCGAAGGTCGCAAGACGCAAACGCGGCGCGTCGTGAAGCTGCCGCACAACAACCCGCTCGGTGTGTGGGAACCGACGAAGGCCGGCGGCGGCTCCGTGAAGTATGTCGGTGGGACGCCCGCGCCAGAGCTGGCCGCGATCTGGCACACGCGTACCGGCGATTGCTACGTCTGTCCGCATGGTGACGTCGGCGACCGTCTATGGGTTCGCGAAACGCACGAGGTGCGACGCATTGGCACCGAGACGTTCGAAGGCGGCCGCTCGATACGCCGCTATGCCGGCCTGGCTTACCAGGCTGACGACGGCCGCGCCGAGGTCGACATCGATCTCAACACATTCCAGGCGCTCGACGCCAAGGAATCCCGCGGCTGGTCACCGTCCATCCACATGCCGCGATGGGCGTCGCGCATCACGCTCGAGATAACCGGCGTGCGCGCCGAGCGCCTGCAGAGCATCAGCGAATCGGATGCGCGCGACGAAGGCGTGACGATCGAGGACCATCACATGCGCGGCTACTGCACCGGCGCCTTCCGGCCGCCGAGCATCCGCGCTTTTCACGATCTCTGGGACAGCCTGAACGCCTCGCGCGGGTACGGCTGGGACACGAACCCATGGGTCTGGGTCGTGGCATTTCGAAGGATTGCATCATGAGCCTCTACCTCACCACCCCGGAGCTGGCCGAGTTGATCGGCTGCAAGCCGCGCAGCCACGCGTGCATGAAACGTTGGCTTGAGCGCAATCACTGGCCGTTCGCGGTCAACATCGCCGGCGTACCGCTCGTCGCGCGCGAGTACTATGACGCCCGCATGAACGGCACCGCCCCCTCGACACCCGCGCGCCGGCACCGCACCGCCGCGTCAGAAGAACCGAACTTCGCCGCACTGTAATCATGATCGGAAGACGGAAACGGCCGGACGGGTTGCCCTTCCGGCTCTACGCCCATTACGGGAAACACAAGGTCAGCTTCGGCTACAAGCTGCCCAATGGCAGATGGGCATTCCGCCTGTCGGCCCCGGCCCACAACAAGGAAGCCCTCGCCGAGATCCGCAAGCAGGCGATCGAGCGCGCGGAGGCGCTCAACGGGAACGCGATCGAACCCGGCACGGTCGAGGCGCTCGTTGCGCGGTACTTCGAATGGCAGGACGGTCTGCCGCACGCAGACGAGCGGCGCAAGGCACAGTCCACGCTCGACGAGAACCGCGTCGAGGCGAAACGCCTGATCAAGGTCTTCGGGAAGATGGCGCCGGCCGCCATCAAGCCCAAGCACGTGTATGGCTACCTGGACAAGCGCGCGCAGCTCGGCGCGCCGGCGAAGGCGAACAAGGAAATCGCGCTCCTGTCCGCGGTCCTCGAATATGGCCGGCGCCGCGGCGAGCTCGAAACGAACCCGTGCCGCGGCATCGAGTACAACCCGACGCGGCCGCGCCAGAGGTATGTGACGCAGGCCGAGATCGAGCTCGCGGTCGAGGTCGCGCGTTCCCGCCGAAGCGTCGGCGACCAGCATCCCAGCTCGGCATACCTGATTCTCGCGCTGTGCGTGCAGGCCGCATACCTGACCGTCAGCCGGCCGACCGAAATGAGGGAGCTACACCGCCAGAGCATCCGGCCGGAAGGCGTCGAGGTGCCGATCGGGAAACGCAAGGCCGGCGAGCAGCAGCGCGTGAAGCTCGTGCTGTGGTCACCTGAGCTGAAAGCCGTGATCGATGAAGCGCTCGCGCTGCAGCGCACGTCGAGCGTGCACGTCTTCGGTAACACGGCCGGCCAGGTGTATACGCGCAGCGGGTGGAACACGAACTGGTCGCGGCTGATGGGCTACTGCGAGAAGGAGGCGCAGGCGCGCGGCGTGCCGTTCGAGCGCTTCGCGCTGCGCGATATGCGGCCGGCCGCTGTGACCGATCGCCAGGAGGAAGGCGACGACAGAATCATCGATGCGACCGGCCACGCAGACGAACGCATGGTGAGAAAGACGTACGATCGTCGGCGCCAACGCAAAGTGCGCGCGACTCGATAGCCCTACGACAGTTTCCCGTGGCAGCGTTTGTATTTAGCGCCACTGCCGCACGGGCAGCGTTCGTTCCTGCCGATCTTTCGTTGTGCACGGTGCGGGGCCGGGCGCGCAGTCTGCCGCGCCGGTTGAGCGCGAGATTGCGACGCCACCGGGGCCTGCGCTGAAACAGACGCACTGGCTTGTTGGGTATCGGCGTGAATGAGATCTTTCAGCGTATATCCGGAACTCGCCTGCAGGAGTGCCAATGCCGCTATTAGCAACCCGATAAATACATACCACTGGTCTTTATTCGAGGGAAGCCACGATAGCAGCTTCGCCGCGCCGGGCGCCTGCTTTTCGGCTTCTTCCTTGAACTGATCTGCTGACCATCCGTCCTTTCGAGCCGCGAGCGCAATTTGCTCCAACATCTCGAGGCGCTTATGCGGAAACTCGCCTGCGTGCGCGAATTGAATCAGGCCGTCGAGCACGCCGTAAATACCATCAGGAATCGAGCCCATGCCGCCGCACTTTGGGCACGGCCCCGACTTGCAGCCAGTGAATAAATTATCGTGAACCCCGTTCTCCATCTTCATGCCAGATGGAAACGTTGTCCCGCATCGATCACAAATCGCTGGCAAGCGAGCCATATTCGCCCCGGTATAAGACGCAAAAAGGCCCGCTCTTTGGCGGGCCATTTCTGCTTTATCTTCCAAGTTTTGGAATCTCATCTTCCAAAACTTGTAACACGTCAGCTTGATTCTGCTGCAAGTGCTTGAATTTGTTGGGGTGGCTGATGGGACTCGAACCCACGACGACAGGAATCACAATCCTGGACTCTACCAACTGAGCTACAGCCACCACTGTTACTGCTTTTTGTTCTTCGCTGCTTTTGTGTTTCAGCAGCGAAGAACAAGATTATACGAACACTTTTGAATCTTGCAAAGCTTTTTTTTCAAAAACTTCTTCGGCCTCGTTCAGATGCGCGCGCGCCTCGTCGAACACGGCCAGATCGCCGCGTGCGAGCTTCTTGTTGTCCGACAGCACACGACGCCAGCCACGTGCACCGGGCATGCCGCGATACAGTCCGAGCGCATGCCGCACGATCGCGCCGAGGTAGGTGCCGCGCTTCAGTTCGGCCGCGCAGTATTCGATCAGCTTCGCCTCCGCCTCTTCGCGCGTCGGCGTCGCTGCCGTCGATCCGTAGAAGCGTGCATCGACCTCCGCGAGCACGTACGGGTTGTGATACGCCTCGCGGCCGAGCATCACGCCATCGACATGCTCGAGATGCTGCGCAACCTCGTCGAGCGTCGTGATGCCGCCGTTGATGACGATCTCGAGCGAAGGAAAATCGCGCTTCAACCGATACGCATAGTCGTACTTGAGCGGCGGGATCTCGCGGTTCTCTTTCGGCGACAACCCTTTCAGGATCGCATTGCGTGCATGCACGACGAACGTTTCGCAGCCAGCCTCGGCCACCGTGCCGACGAAGTCGCGCACGAATGCGTAGTCCTCGACCGCGTCGACACCGATCCGGTGCTTGACCGTAACCGGCACCGACACCGCATCGCGCATCGCCTTCACGCAGTCCGCGACGAGCTGCGGCTCGTTCATCAGGCACGCGCCGAACGCGCCGCGCTGCACACGCTCGGACGGACATCCGCAATTCAGGTTGATTTCGTCGTAGCCCCACTGCTCGCCGAGCTTCGCCGCGCGCGCAAGATCGTCGCGCTCGCTGCCGCCCAACTGCAGCGCGACCGGCGATTCGTTCGGCGTGAACGCAAGATGCCGCTGGGCATCGCCGAACAACAGCGCGCCCGTCGTGATCATCTCCGTATACAGCCACGTATCGCGCGTCAGCGTCCGGTGGAACGAACGGCAATGACGGTCGGTCCAGTCGAGCATAGGCGCGACGGATACGCGGCGAGGGGGAAGCGAGGACGGTACGGACATGGATTTCGGGCAACAGGCCAGGCGGCGCGGAAACAACCCGGTATTTTACCGCAACAGCGTGCAGGCCTGCCCGGCATGCACGCTACCCCTCGCCCAGCTCCGCATCGACCGCCCGCCGCGCCTCGTTCAGCACGCGCTCGATCACGCGTCGTTCGGTCAGCAGTATCCCGTCCACCTTGACGAGCCGCCAGTCGATCCGCACGGCATCGCCCTGCAGCACGCGGTAATGCGCATGCTCGCCGTCCCAGACCTGCTCGGTCTTCACCTCGATCTCGAAGCCGCGGTACGGCTCGCTGAAATCGCCGAGGTCGCTGCCTCTCGGTTCCATCGCACGCTCCGTGGCGACGCAGCGCCGGCCGCCCGCGCGGCCGGCGCCGTGCGCTCAATCGTATTCGTCGGACAAAAAGGATTTGCCATCGGCCGTCAGGTCGACCCGGTCGGCCGCCGCCTGATAGATCAGCCCCTCGTTCAGCAACGCGTAGACGACGTCATCGAACGCAGCGGGAACCGGCCGGCTTTCACCGAACTGGTCGATCCACTTCAGCGCCTCGATGGCTTCGGGGGAAAGGATGGGGGTCATGCGTGGCCTCCGGCATCGGTGTCGCTCCATCCTAGCACTTCGTCCGGACGTCGAATACCAAGGCAAACGCGCTGCGCAAATGCCGGGCGGCGCCAACGGGCAGGTTGCCCGCGGCGCCGCACCGGCGCGGGACACGCGCTCAGAGGCGTGCGATCGATACTTCGGTCGATTTCACGAGCGCGACGACTTCCGCGCCGACCTTCAGTTCGAGTTCGTCGACCGAACGGGTCGTGATCACCGACGTGACGATGCCGAACGGCGTCTCGACGTCGACCTCGGAGACCACGGATCCGCGAATGATCTCCTTCACCTTGCCCTTGAACTGGTTACGTACGTTGATTGCAGTGATGCTCATCAGGTTGATCGCTCCGAAGAAAAAGATCTCAGAACGGGCGGCCGCTGCCGCCCGGATTTAAACGGCCCAGCGGATCTGCCCGACCGGTCGAACGTTGTCTGCCTCGTGCACCTCGCCCTGTGCGTCCGTACCGGGCCCGCCGGCGAGCACGCGTTTCAGCACGCGGTCCTCCAGCGCCGCAAACGCGGCCGATGCGCGGGCGCGCGGCCGGTCGAGCGGCACCGGCTGATCCAGCGCCACGCGCCCCTGCTCGATGAGCAGGATGCGGTCGCCGAGCGCGACGGCTTCCTGCACGTCGTGCGTGACGAGCAGCGCGGTGAACCGATGCTCACGCCACAACCGCTCGATCAGTGCATGCATCTCGATGCGGGTCAGCGCGTCGAGCGCGCCGAGCGGCTCATCGAGCAACAGCAGTTGCGGCCGGTGAACAAGCGCGCGGGCCAGTGCCACACGCTGCCGCTGGCCGCCCGACAGTTGCGCGGGCCAGTCGTTCGCACGCTCCAGCAGGCCGACTTCGTCGAGCACCGCGCGCGCTTTGTCGCGCGCGCCGCGTCCGAGGCCCAGCATCACGTTCTGCAGCACGGTCTTCCATGGCAGCAGGCGCGCATCCTGGTACATGATCCGCGTGTCGAGCACGCCGCCGCCTTCGCCACGCGTCACGAGCGCGCCGCTGCTCGGCTGCTCGAGCCCGGCGACGAGACGCAGCAGGGTCGACTTGCCGCAGCCGCTGCGGCCGACAATCGCGACGAAGCTGCCGCGCGCGATGCCGAGCTCGACGTCGTCGAGCACCGTGCGTGCGCCGAAGCGCTTGCTGACACCCGACAGCGTCACCGCGTCGTCGGGTGCCGGGCTTCCTGCCCGCCGCCGCGCGAGCGGAACGATGGACGCACTGCCGTCACGGTCGAGGATCGCCGCATCCCGCGCGTCGCCGTCTGTGACACGCGCCTGCGCCAGTTCGACCTCGAGGTCTGCGCCGGCAAGCGGGCCGTAGGCGGCCGCCGAAGTCGTCGCATTCATGCCTTTGCTCCTGATTGATAAGCCGGGTGCCAGCGCAGCGTCACGCGCTCGAGCCATTTCGCCAGCACGTCGGCCAGCTTGCCGAGCACCGCGTACAGCAGGATGCCGACCACCACCACATCGGTTTGCAGGAATTCACGCGCATTCATCGTCATGTAGCCGATGCCCGACTGCGCCGAGATCGTTTCCGCGACGATCAGCATCACCCACATCAGCCCGAGCGCAAAGCGCACGCCGACGAGAATCGACGGCAGCGCACCGGGCAGGATCACGTCGCGGTACAGCGCAAAGCCGCGCACGCCGTAGCTCTTCGCCATCTCGATCAGGTTGGCGTCGACCGAGCGGATCCCGTGGTACGTGTTGATGTAGACCGGAAAGAACACCCCGAGCGCGACGAGGAACAGCTTCGCCTTCTCGTCGATGCCGAACCACAGGATCACGAGCGGAATCATCGCGAGCGCCGGGATGTTGCGGATCATCTGGATCGTCGAATCGAGCGCGACCTCGGCCGCCTTCGACAAGCCGGTCGCGAGCCCCAGCGCGAGGCCGACACCGCCGCCGATCGCGAAACCGAACAGTGCGCGCCATGTGCTGACTTTCACGTTCGCCCACATTTCCCCCGACGTCACGAGCGACCAGGCCGCTCGCACGACCGCCACGGGTTCGGGCAGCACGCGGGTCGACAGCCAGCCGATGCGGGCGCCGACTTCCCATGCCACCAGCAGTGCGAGCGGCACGAGCCACGGCGCGACGCCGCGCCATGCGCGGGCGGCCAGGGCCGCCCCCGTCGCCGACGTTTTCGTTGTCATCGCAGGCCTCCTGTCACTCAGCTCTGGGCTGCCTTCGGCAGATAGCTGTTGCCGACGATCTCGCCGAACGGGCCGGACAGCGGGCCGGTCGCCTTCGCCGCGCCGTTGCCCTTGATCAGCGGGAACACGAGTTCCGCGAAACGGTACGACTCCTCCAGGTGCGGATAACCGGACAGGATGAAGGTTTCGATGCCGAGATCCGCGTATTCGCGCATGCGCTCCGCGACCTGTTCCGGATTGCCGACGAGCGCGGTACCCGCGCCGCCGCGCACGAGGCCGACGCCGGCCCACAGGTTCGGATACACCTCGAGTGTCTCGCGGCCGCCGCGCTTGCCGCCGTGCAGCGCGGCCATCCGGCGCTGGCCTTCCGAATCCATGTTCGCGAACGCCTTCTGCGCGCGGGCGATGGTTTCGTCGTCGAGGCGGCTGATCAGGCGCTCCGCGTCGCGCCATGCTTCGTCCTCGGTCTCGCGCACGATCACGTGCAGACGAATCCCGAACTTGATCTTGCGGCCGCGGGCTTCCGCGCGGGCCCGAATATCGGCGATCTTCTTCGCGACGGCCTCGGGCGGTTCGCCCCAGGTCAGGTAGGTGTCGATGTGATCGGCCGCGATCTGATGCGCGGCCGGCGACGAACCGCCGAACCACAACGGCGGATGCGGACGCTGCACGGGCGGATACAGCGCCTTGCCGCCCTTCGACTGCAGGTGCTTGCCGATGTAGTCGAACCCGCCGTTGTCGTGCGACGCGGACAGCAGCCCGCGCCAGATGTTCAGGAAGTCGTCGGTGATTTCGTAGCGCGTGTCGTGATCGGCGAACAGGCCGTCACCCTCGAGTTCGGCGGCATCGCCGCCCGTCACGACGTTGATCAGCAGGCGGCCGCCCGACAGACGGTCGAACGTCGCGGCCATCCGCGCCGACAGCCCGGGCGACGCGATACCGGGGCGGATCGCGACCAGGAACTTCAGGCGCTGCGTCGCCGGGATCAGGCTCGACGCAACGACCCACGCATCCTCGCAGGAACGGCCGGTCGGCAGCAGCACGCCCTCGTAGCCGAGCGTGTCGGCCGCAACCGCCACCTGCTTGAAGTAATCGTAATCCGCGGCGCGTGCACCTTCGGCCGTACCGAGATAGCGGCTGTCGCCGTGCGTGGGGATAAACCAGAACACATTCATCTGCTGCTCCTGCTTGACTGTCCTTGCCGGAATTTGAAAAAACACCGCCCTGCTCGCGTCGCGGATCAGCGGCGCATGCATGGTGTGCGTTCGAATCGGGATGGTTCGCCGGTCAGGCCGTGCAGCGGGCGAGGACGCGATTGCACGGCTGTTTCTGGGAAATCAGTCTAGGGATCGGTACAGGGCTTTGGAACGATTTTTTTGAGCTTAGGTTTTCCGCTTTCGTGATTAGCACGACGCTGGAGCGAATATCACCGCGGGCGGGCCCTATAATGGCGCACCTATCCGAATAACTCCGCGCGTACAGCCCCGGCCGTGCGCGCCTGCGGTGCACTCATCGATGCAGAAAGTCATCCTGCCATTCCTGTCCGGCTTCCTGGCCGCCCTGTTCTTCCGCGAAGCCACGCTCGCACTCCTTCATACGGCCGATCTGATCGCCGCAACCGGCTTCTCCACGCAGCCGTTCGCGCCGCTCGGCATTCCTGAATTTGTCGCGAATGCGCTGATCAGCGCGTGCTGCGCGATCCCGATGGCGTGGCTGCTGCGCGTCTCGCCGGAACGCGAGGCATCGTGGATCGGCGCGCTGGTGTTCGGCGGCATCGTACTGACGGCCGCCCGCGTGTTCGCGATCGATCCGCTGCGCGGGATCTGGCCGTCGGGCAACATGATGCCCGTGCTCGCCGCCGGCTTCGCGGCAAACGCGGTATGGGGCTTCGGCGCGCTCGTGTTCATGCGCGCGTTCATGTCGGACGACGCCGGCGACGAGTAACGCGGGCGCAAGCGCTACGCCCTTCGGCCGCCGGGCGGTCGATATCCATGCAAAAGGCCGCCTGCACCTGCAGGCGGCCTTTTCGTTTCCGGCTCGCGCGTCGGTCGGCCCGACGTCAGTCCTGCAGATTCCGCAGCGGATGCGTGTCAGGTGTCCACGGGCTGTCGAACATCGCGAGCACGTCTGCACGATCGATATCGGCGGACGACTTGAAGCGCCAGACCGGCTGGTGGTCCTTGTCGACGATCAGCGCGCGCACACCTTCGATCACGTCGCCGCGCGCGAACGTCGAGCGTGTGAGGTCGAGATCGCGCCGCAGGCAATCGGCCATCGTCGCGCCGCGTGCACGTTCGACGACTTCCAGCGACACGGCCATCGACAGCGGAGACAACTGTTCGCGCATCGCATGGGTCGCCTTCTCGACCCATCCGTCGACGGCCGCGCAATCCTGCTCGGCGTCGAGCGACGCGAGAATCGCGACGATGTCGGGCTGCGCGAAATGCCGGTCGATCCCCGCGCGCGCGTCGGCGAGCGCCGACGTGTCGGGCGTCGGCACGACCTTGTGTGCGGCGGCCGCCTCGGCTACGCACGCGACGGCCTGCTCGCCGCTGTCGATGCGCGCGTGGCGCAGCGTGTCGAGCAGCGCCGGCAGCGCGGCATCGGGCAGATAGACGTCGGCGAGCTGCGCGTACAGCGCGCCGGCCGCGTCGAGCGTCGCGCCGGTCACGGCGAGATAGCGGCCGATCGCGCCGGGTGTGCGCGCGAGGAACCAGCTCATCCCGACGTCCGGGAACAGGCCGATACGCGTTTCCGGCATCGCCATCTTCGTCGAGTCGGTCACGACACGCAGGCCGCCCGTGTGGCGCGCCGCCTGCGAAATGCCCATGCCGCCGCCCATCACGACGCCGTGCATCAGCGCGATGTAAGGCTTCGGATAGGTGAAGATCGCGTGGTTCAGCGTGTATTCGTCGATGAAGAACGTATCGACCGCATCGCGGTCCCCGCGCTGCCATGCGTCATGGAAGAAGCGCACGTCGCCGCCCGCGCAGAACGCGCGCGGATGCGGGCTGTGCACGACGATCGCGACGACCTCGGGATCGTCGCGCCACGCGTCGAGCGCCTGCTGCATCAGCCGGATCATGCCGACCGACAGCGCGTTCAGCGCCTTCGGGCGGTTCAGTTCGAGAAAGCCGATGCGGTTCGCGACATACGCGCGTACGTCGGGCTGGGCGGATTCGGCGGAAACGGCAGCGGAAGTGGGAGTGGAATCGGTCATGAGGGCCATCCGGCAAATGGCAGTCGCACGCTCAGTGCGCCTGCATCTTCGAAAACAGGTTCAGCACCACGACGCCCGCGATGATCAGGCCGAGGCCGATCACGGCCGGCAGGTCCGGCACCTGGCGATAGAGCAGCATCGCGACGAGCGTGATCAGCACGATGCCGGCACCCGACCAGACGGCATAGATGATGCCGACGGGCATCGTGCGCAACGTGAGCGACAGGCAGTAGAACGCGATGCCGTAGCCGGCGACGACGAGCGCCGACGGCCAGAAGCGCGTGAAGCCGTCCGCCGCGCGCAGCGCGGACGTGCCGACCACTTCCGCGACGATCGCGATCGCGAGCCATGCGTAACCGGGAAGCTGCATCGCTCAGTTCCTTGCGAGGGCCAGCAAGGCGTAGTCGTGGCCGAGCTCGGCACACAGCACCTCGACGACGAATTCGTGATCCGCGCGCTGCGGCAGCCCGGACGCGGTGATCGAGCCGATCACGCCGGCGCCGGCGACGGTCAGCGGAAACGATCCACCGTGCGCCGAATATTCGGCGATCGGCAGCCCGTGCTTGTCCGCCAGCGTCGCGCCCGCCTGCTGCATGCGCAGGCCGATGGCGTACGAACTGCGGCGGAAATGGGCGACGACGTTGCGCTTGCGGCGCACCCAGTCGGCGTTGTCGGGCGTGGCTCCGGCGAGCGCTGCGTAGAACAGCGGCTGGCCGAACGTGACGATGTCGAGCGCGACCGCATGGCCGCGAGACGCCGCGAGCGCATGCATCCGGTTGCCGAGCGCCCACGCGCGGGCCGAGTCGAAATGGGGAAACACGAGCGCCTGTTCCTGCGCGCCGATCGATTGCAGATCGTGAGCGATGTCCATGAATCCGTCGATGCAGTAATGAGAGTTGCAACGGCGCCGATGCGATCGCGCACGGCGTCGCTGGCGAAGAGGCGAAACAAACCGTTCGATTCTAGCGCACGCGCCCGACGTACCGTCCCTACAAGACACGACACGCGATTGTCAGAAAGTGCTTGCACACGTTCGGGTAACTCCTTATAATTCATTTCTTCGACGGACGCGGGGTGGAGCAGTCTGGCAGCTCGTCGGGCTCATAACCCGAAGGTCGTAGGTTCAAATCCTACCCCCGCAACCAACGTCCCGATTCATGCAAAAAGCCCGGCTCAGTGCCGGGCTTTTTGTTTTTCCGTCGCATTTCCCTCCCCTCTTCGCGCATCGGCACCTTCCGCTTCGCGCGACACGCGGCCGGCATGCGCAGGCGTTCAAGAATGCCGCGACCCGGTGATACACTCGCATCACCTCGTCCCTTCCACTCGACATGAAATTCTGCTCCGTCTGCGGTCACGAAGTCATCGCGCGCATTCCTCCGGGCGACAACCGCGAGCGCTTCGTCTGCGATCACTGCGGCACGATCCACTACCAGAATCCGCGCAACGTCGTCGGAACGGTCCCGGTCTGGGGCGATCAGATCCTGCTGTGCCGCCGCGCGATCGAACCGCGCTACGGGTTCTGGACGCTGCCCGCGGGCTTCATGGAAATGGGCGAGACAACGGCCGAAGCCGCCGCGCGCGAAACGCTCGAGGAAGCCGGTGCGCGCGTCGAGGTGCAGAACCTGTTCACGCTGCTCAACGTGCCGCACGTGCACCAGGTCCACCTGTTCTACCTCGCGCGGCTCACCGATCCGGGATTCGAAGCCGGCGAGGAAAGCCTCGAAGTGAAGCTGTTCGACGAAGCCGACATCCCGTGGGACGAAATCGCGTTCCCGACCGTCAGCCAGACCCTGCGATTCTTCTTCGCCGATCGCGCCGCCGGCGACTACGGGGTGCACACCGGCGATATCTTCCGCTCGCTGCGCAACGGCTGAGCCCTCGCCCCATGGTCCCCTGGCTCGGCCCGGACGATCCGTTTCCGCCCATCGAACGCGCGCTCGGCCCCGCAACCGGCGCGCCGGGGCTGCTCGCCGCGAGCGCCGACCTGCTGCCGTCGCGCCTCATCGACGCATACCTGCGCGGCATCTTCCCGTGGTATTCGGACGGCCAGCCCGTGCTGTGGTGGAGCCCCGACCCGCGCATGATCCTCGTGCCGGCCGAGTTCAAGGTGTCGCCTTCGCTGCGCAAGACGCTGAAGCGCGTGCTGCGCGAGCCCGAATGGGAAGTGCGCGTCGACCACGACTTTCCGGGCGTGATGCGCGCCTGCGCGCAGGCGCCGCGCCGCGGCCAGCGCGGCACATGGATCACGGCCGAGATCATCGATGCATACACGTCGCTCTACCGGTCCGGCAACGCGCACAGCATCGAGACCTGGCACGACGGGCGACGCGTCGGCGGCCTGTACGGCGTGTCGTTCGGGCGGATGTTTTTCGGCGAGTCGATGTATGCGGACGCGACCGACGCATCGAAAATCGCGCTGGCCACGCTCGTCGCGCACCTTCGCGAGCAGGGGCTGGAAATGATAGACTGCCAGCAGAATACGTCGCATCTAGCGTCGCTCGGCGGCCGCGAGATCGCACGCAAGGCCTTTGTCGCTCACGTGCGCAGCGCGGTAGCCGAACCGCCGATTCCGTGGCAGTTCGACAAGCGCGTGCTCGCCGCGCTGACGGGCCGCGCCGAAACGGTGCCCCCCTCCGGGATCGAGCGCTAGCGCGGCACTCCCTCCCTGCAACGAGAGCTGCCCATGACTCATCCGACTGAGCTGCCGCTTTCACCGCTTTCGGCGCTGCAATTCTATGCAACGGCGCCCTATCCGTGCAGCTATCTGGACGGCCGCGTCGCGCGCTCGCAAGTCGCGACGCCGAGCCACCTGATCAATTCCGACATCTATACCGAGCTCGTGAAGGCCGGCTTCCGGCGTTCGGGCGTGTTCACATACCGTCCGTACTGCGACGGCTGCCGTGCCTGCGTGCCGGTGCGCGTGCCCGTCGACGCGTTCGCGCCGTCGCGTACGCAGCGCCGGATGTGGAAGCGGCACCGCACGCTCGTCGCGACGGTTTCGCCGCTGCACTACGACGAAGAGCACTACGCGCTCTACATGCGCTACCAGTCCGCGCGCCACGCGGGCGGCGGCATGGATCGAGACAGCCGCGACCAGTACGAGCAATTCCTGCTGCAGAGCCGGATCAATTCGCGCCTCGTCGAATTCCGCGACCTCGACACACCGGGCGGCGAGCCCGGCAGGCTGCGCATGGTCAGCATGATCGACATCCTCGGCGACGGGCTGTCGTCCGTTTACACGTTCTTCGAGCCCGACGACCAGCACACGAGTTACGGCACCTACAACATCCTGTGGCAGATCGAACAGGCCAAGAGCCTCGGCCTGCCCTACGTGTATCTCGGATACTGGATCCGCGAGAGCCCGAAGATGGCCTACAAGGCGAACTTCCACCCGCTCGAAGGGCTGATCGACGGCCGCTGGAAGATACTCGATCCGGATCGGATCGACCTGCCGCCCGTCGACGCGGCACTGGCCCGCGCGCCATTGCCGGGCGGACATTCCGGCTCGGGCTGACGCGCGCTGCGGGGGCAAGGACGCGAAGCGCGCCCCTGCCGCTCAACTCCCGGTAAAATAGCGGGTTGTCATTCATTCCGGCTGTCCGCCCTATTCCCGTGTTCAGTTCCCTTTATCCGCTGGCCCGCGCATCCCTGTTCAAGATGGATGCGGAAGACGCTCACCACCTCACGCTGCGCGCGCTCGGCGCGGCCGGCCGCACGGGCCTTGCCTGCGCGCTGTCGGCCCGCGTGCCCGACGCGCCGCGCACCGTGATGGGGCTCACGTTCCGCAACCCGGTCGGCCTCGCGGCAGGCCTCGACAAGGACGGCGCGGCCATCGACGGCCTTGCGGCACTCGGCTTCGGCTTCATCGAGGTCGGTACGGTCACGCCGCGCCCGCAGCCAGGCAACCCGCGCCCGCGGATGTTCCGCCTGCCGCAGGCCGAGGCGCTGATCAACCGGATGGGCTTCAACAATCACGGTGTCGACCAGTTCGTGAAGAACGTCCAGGCCGCCCGCTATCGGGGCATCCTCGGCCTGAACATCGGCAAGAACGCCGATACGCCGATCGAGCGTGCCGCAGAGGATTACCTGTACTGCCTCGAGCGCGTGTACCCGTTCGCGAGCTACGTAACGATCAACATCTCGTCGCCGAACACGAAGAACCTGCGCCAGCTGCAGGGCGCGGGCGAGCTCGACGCGCTGCTCGCGGCGCTGAAGGACAAGCAGCAGCGCCTCGCCGACCTGCACGGCAAGCTCGTGCCGCTCGCGCTGAAGATCGCCCCCGATCTCGACGACGAACAGGTCAAGGAAATCGGCGACACGTTGCTGCGCCACAAGATCGAGGCGGTCATCGCCACCAACACGACGCTGTCGCGCGCGGCCGTCCAGGGCCTGCCGCATGCGGACGAAGCCGGCGGCCTGTCGGGCCGTCCCGTGTTCGACGCGTCGAACGAAGTGATCCGCAAGCTGCACGCCGAAGTCGGCAGCGAAGTGCCCATCATCGGTGTCGGCGGCATCTTCTCGGGCGAGGACGCCCGTGCGAAGCTCGCGGCCGGCGCAGCGCTCGTGCAGCTCTATACGGGCTTCATCTACCGCGGCCCCGCGCTCGTCGCGGAGTGCGTGAAGGCCGTCGCCAGCGAACGCGCCGCGTAATATAGGCATAAACAAACGATATTTAGAGGTCGATTGCATTTTTGCTATCATCGGCCCTCATTATCAGAATCAATGACCCGGACAGGGCAAGGAAACACACGATGAAGATTGCGCTGCTGAAGAAGCTGCTGGTTGCCGGCCTGATCGGCACGTCGCTCGCTGCCGCCACCGCGCATGCGGCCGACCTCCTCGACCAGGTGAAACAACGCGGCACGCTGCGGGTCGGCCTCGAAGGCACGTTCCCGCCGTTCAACTCGAAAAACCCGCAAGGCGAACTCGTCGGCTTCGACGTCGACATCGCGAAAGCCGTGGCCGCGAAGCTCGGCGTGAAGGCGGAATTCGTGACGACCGAATGGAGCGGCATCATCGCGGGTCTGCAGGCCGGCAAGTTCGACGTGATCTCCAACCAGGTCGGCATCACCGACAAGCGCAAGGAAACACTCGACTTCTCGCCGCCTTACACGTTTTCGTCCGCGCAGCTGATCCAGCGCAAGGACGACACGCGCGAGTTCAAGTCGCTGGATGACCTGAAGGGCAAGAAGCTCGGCGTCGCGCTCGGCACGAACTACATGGACATGGCGAAGTCGGTGCCCGGCATCGACGTGAAGACGTACCCGGGTGCGCCCGAGTACCTGCGCGATCTCGCGGCCGGCCGCCTCGACGCCGCGCTCAACGATCGCCTGATGCTCGCGTACCTGACGAAGAATTCGCAACTGCCGCTGCGCCCGGGCGCGAACGTCGGCTCGGCGAACCCGTCGGGCATCCCGTTCAAGAAGGGCAACCCGAAGTTCCAGAAGGCGATCGACGACGCGATGGCGCAACTTCAGGCCGACGGCACGTTCACGAAGATCTCGGACAAATGGTTCGGCATCGACGTGACGAAACCGATCAAGTAAGCACGCCTGCATTTCCCGCCTGACGGCGGGCCGGAAAGGGCGGCATCCGTGACGATGCCGCCCTTTGTTTTATTCGTCCGGTTTATGATTGCGCTTTCGCGCACGCATTCGATTCGTATTCCATGTCGACAACGTCCCTGCTCGTCCAATCGCTGCCGGTGCTCGCCCAGGGTGCCGTGCTGACCGTCAAGTTCGCCGTGCTGTCGATGGTGTTCGGCCTGCTTGGCGCCGTCGTGCTCGCGATGATGGGCATCCGGCAAAGCGAAGCGCTCGACGGCTTCGAACGCATCTGGGTCAACGCGCTCGCGTGGCTGGCACGCGCGTACGTGAGCCTGATGCGCGGCACGCCGCTGCTCGTGCAGATCTTCGTCATCTATTACGGGCTGCCGAGCCTCGGCATCTCGCTCGACCCGACGCCCGCCGGCGTCATCGCGCTGTCCGCGAACGTCGCGGCTTACATGTCGGAAAGCATGCGCGGCGCGATCAACGGGATCGCGCGCGGTCAATGGCTGGCTGCGTACAGCCTCGGGCTGTCGTGGGGGCAAACGCTGCGCTACGTGATCGGTCCGCAGGCGCTGCGCATCGCGGTGCCGAGCCTGTCGAACAGCCTGATCAGCCTGATCAAGGACACGTCGCTCGTGTCCGTGATCACCGTGACCGAACTGCTGCGCAGTGCGCAGGAAGTGATCGCGGCAACCTATCAGCCGCTGCCGCTTTATCTCGCCGCAGCGGCCGTGTACTGGATCCTGTGCCAGATCCTCGAATGGGTGCAGCGCTGGTACGAAAAACGCCTGTCGCTGCCGTCGCGGCACTGAGCACCGGCCGTTCGCCGGGCCGCCCGCGTGCGCCCGGCGCCTTCCTTCCCGCTTACTCGCCCGAATAGCGCACGCCGAGCGCCGCTCGCGCGGCATCGGTCATCGCGATCATCTGCCGCGAATGATCGTGCGTCATGATCGGGCTTTCGGTCTTGCCCGCACGCAGCAGGTCGCAGAAGTGTGCGGTCTCGTAGTTCAATCCGCCGCCTTCAGCCGGCGCGTCGAGTTCGACGGTGCGCCCGTCCGCATAGCTGATCGTCGCGCGCACCGGGTTCCACCACTTCTCGTGAATCGTCACGTGGCCGCCGGCTGCGGCGATCAGGGCGTCTCCACGTCCCATCACGTCGAGCCCGCAAAAAAGCTGTGCGATCCCGCCGTGCGCATGCACGCTGTTCAGGCTCGCGAACAGGTCGACACCCGTCGCGCCGACGCGGCCGAGCGTCTGTACGTCGAGCGCCTCACCGAGCCAGTCGACCGCGAGAAAGGCCTCGTAGATCCCGATATCGAGCAGCGCACCGCCCGCGCGATCGAGGCGATAGACGGAATGATCGCCGGGTACCGACGACGACGCGCACCCTGCCCGCACGAGCCGGATCTCGCCGATCGGATCGTCCTGCAGGTGCGCGCGCAACTGACGGTACAGCGGGAAGAACGGCGGCTTCATCGCCTCCATGAAAAGCTGCCCGGCGTCGCGTGCCGCCTGCAGCACGGTGTCGAGCTGCGCCGCGTTCAGCGTCGCGGGTTTTTCGCACAGCACGGCCTTGCCGGCGGCAAGCGCGGCCAGCGTGTACTGCGCGTGACTGTCATGGAGCGTCGCGATGTAGACCGCGTCGATATCGCTCGCGAGGAGTGCTTCGAGGCTTGCGGCAGGTGAACCGCCGTGCGCGCCGCAAAAGGCTGCCGCGGCGTCTGCGCGGCGGGCCCAGGCACCGGCGAGCGTGGCGCCCGGCACATGTGCGAGGCTTTGCGCGAAGCGGCGCGCAATGCTGCCTGCACCGATGATGCCGAAGCGCACCGGGCGATGGTCGTTGTCGTTCATCCTGATCTTCCGTGTCGGTCGTATGACGGTGGCCGGCACGCTGCCGGCCGGACGTCATGATAAACGGCCCGGCGGCACACGGATGAGCGAAACGCGCCGCGTCAGGCGCGCATGGGCACGTCGACGGAGAAGTCGCGCGAGATCTCGTCGGCGCTGAAATCGATCAGCGCGAGCGAAGCGGCTTCGGCTTCGCGCGGATCTCGCCGCTCGATTGCGTCGACCACGCGCGCGTGCGCCTTCACCACGACATCGTGCGCGCCCTCCTTCTGCACGACACGCGGATTCACGAGGCGCACCGCGCCGCGTACGATCGCCGCCATCTGCTGGAAGAACTGGTTGCCGCTCGCCTGGACGATCCGCGTGTGCAGCAACTCGTCCGCCGTGTCGTAGCCGGAATCGCCCGGCTGCAGCACCTTGAATGCATCGAACGCTTCACGAATGCCGGCGATGTCCGCCGCCGTTGCGCGCACCGCCGCCTGCGCGGTCGCGCGCGGTTCGATCAGCATCCGGAATTCGATGACGTCGCGCATGAACTGCGGATCGGGTTTCGCCCGGAAGCGCCAGCTCACCACGTCTTCATCGATCATGCGCCAGTCGCGCATCGGCCGCACGCGCGTGCCGACTTTCGGACGCACGTCGAGCATGTCGCGCGCAAGCAACATCGACAACGCTTCCCGCATCACGGTGCGACTCACATCGAACTCTTTCGACAGCACGTCCTGCGGCGGCAAGATGCCGCCGTACTTGTCTTCGACGATACCCGAGACAAGCCCATCCATCACTTTGGCGACCAGTGACCGGTCTTTGCCCTGCTCCATGACACCTCCCCGTGCGTCGATTTGCGAACACCTGCTCCGCAGTTCCGCCGGCCCTGGTTACGACTGTTCTTATGATCTATAAGTTGATGAGTTCGAGGACATTTCGCTATCTGGTAAACACCTGACAGGGTTATCCCTCTTTTTGACGGGGTGATTTATACGGCTAAAAATAAGGCCCGGGAAGCGCATTGCGCCTACCGGGCCCCGAATTCCACAAGATTTAAACATTCAGTTCATTACGGTACTTGGCACACCGTTACGGACTGCTTTCTATATCTTTCAATTAGCCGAATAAACGATCGTTTCAACGCCGTTTTCCGTGCCGAGCAAGCACAGATTCGCGCCGCGCTCGGCGAACAGGCCGACCGTCACGACGCCCGGCCATGCGTTCACCTGCGCTTCGAAACCGCGCGGGTCGGCGATCTGCAGCCCCTTCACGTCGATGATCTCGTTACCGTTGTCGGTGATGTACGGCGCACCGTCCTTCGTCACGCGCAGCACGGGCACGCCGCCGAGTGCGGTCACGCGCCGGCCGATCGCCGTGCGCGCCATCGGCACGACTTCGATCGGCAGCGGGAACGCGCCGAGCACCGGCACGCGCTTGCTGGCGTCAGCGATGCAGACGAACGTGTCGGCCACCGATGCGACGATTTTCTCGCGCGTGAGCGCACCGCCGCCACCCTTGATCATCGCGCCGCCCGCGTCGATCTCGTCGGCGCCATCGACGTACACCTGCAGCGAGTCGACCTCGTTCAGGTCGAACACCTTGATGCCGTGCGATTTCAGGCGTTCGGTCGTGGCGACGGAGCTCGACACGGCGCCGCGATAGCGTGCCTTGACGACGGCGAGCGCGTCGATGAAGCAGTTGGCGGTCGAGCCGGTGCCGACGCCGATCACGGCGCCTTCCGGCACGTTCTGGATCACGTAATCGGCGGCGGCCTGGCCGACGAGGCGTTTGAGTTCGTCTTGAGTCATGGAGTGGTAAAGCTGCGGGATTGCGGAAAACCGCCAGTTTACCGGAGTCGGATGGCGGCCCGCGTTTTTCGGCGTGCGGTGCGGGTTCAGGGCTCACCTGCCGCGGGCGCATAGTCCGCGGGTTGCGTGCCGGCGAAGTACTTGTCGAGCAACGCCTGCGCAATCGCATCGGTTTCGGCGTCCGGATCACCTGCGTAGTCGGCCGGCCTGAAATGCATCTGAAACGCCGCGAACACGCGTCGCGTACGTGCATCGAGCACGCCGTCGGTGGCCACGTCGTAGCCGTAGCGCGCGAGCTTGAGCTGCAGTTCGCGCACGTCGACCGGCGCATGCGGATCACGACCGGCGAGCCGCGCCGCCACGGTCGGGGCGTCCGGCCACGCACCGACGCCGGCCTGCGCCAACGCGTGCCACGGGAACAGCGGCCCCGGATCGATCTTGCGTTGAGGTGCGATGTCGCTGTGCCCGACCACACGCGTCGGCGGAATCGCGTAGCGCGTGACGATGTCCTTCGACAGCCGGGTCAGTGCGGCGACCTGCTCGGGCGGATACGGCTGCCAGGTGCGGTTCTGCGGATCGAGCGGGCCGCGGTTCACGTTCTCGATGCCGATCGACACCGCGTTCAGCTCGGTCGTGCCCTGCCACTCGCTGACGCCCGCGTGCCATGCGCGCTCCGATTCCGGAACGAGCTGGTAGACGACGGGCAGCCCGCGCTCGATGCGCGGCTGCGGCGGGATCACGTAATGCACGCTGACCGAATCGCCCGTCAGCGTGCGCAGCGATTTCGCCTCGTCGCTTTCGGTGTAATGCATCACGAGAAAGCGGATCCGCGAATCGGCACCACGCGCGTGCAGGCTCGTGTCGGCATAGTAGGTGCCGCGTTCGACGAGCGTCGGCGACGTGCAGGCAGCCAGCAGGCACAGCACGGCGCAGGACGCGCCTATGCGGAACAGGGTCATCGGTCGCGTGCTCCGGAGGGCCGCGTGCCGCACCGGATCGCGGCACACGTCGTTCGGGTCATTCGAGGCCCGCGCAAGCCGCGCGGGACGGGCTGCGTCAGCCCTTCACGCGCCGCTGGCGCACGGCTTCGTACAGGCACACGCCGCTTGCGACCGACACGTTCAGGCTTTCGACGCTGCCGGCCATCGGAATGCTCATCACTTCGTCGCAGGTGTCGCGCGTGAGCCGGCGCATGCCTTCGCCTTCCGCGCCCATCACGAGCGCGACGGGGCCGTCGAGCTTCGTTTCGTAGAGCGTTGCCGAGGCTTCGTCCGACGTGCCGATGACCCACACGCCGGCGTCCTTCAGCTCGCGCAGCGCACGGGCGAGGTTCGTCACCGTGATGTACGGCACCGTATCGGCCGCGCCGCTCGCCACCTTGGCGGCGGTCGCGTTCAGGCCGACCGCACGGTCGCGCGGCGCGATCACCGCGTGCGCACCGGCCGAATCGGCGACACGCAGGCATGCGCCGAGGTTGTGCGGATCGGTGACGCCGTCGAGCACCAGCAGCAGCGCGGGGCCCTGGATGCCGTCGAGCAGCTCGGACAGGTTCTGCGCGAGCGGGATGTCCTCGACACGCGCGACGACGCCCTGGTGGCGCTCGGTATGCGCGAGGCCCCACAGGCGCGTTTCGTCGGCCGCGATCAGCCGCACGCCCGCTTCCTTCGCGGCGTGCAGGAAGTCCTGCATGCGGCGGTCGCGGCGCGTCTGGTCGTACAGCACCTCCGCAACCGTCGATGCATCGTGCCGCAAACGTGCGGTCACCGCATGAAAACCGTAAAGAACCTTCAGACGTGACATGACTGGAACAACCTTCGATCAAACGTGCGGCCGCGCGACGCGCGCAGCCGCGATCCATGGAAAAGGAAAGCGCCGCGTTGCCGGCCGATGACCGGTGACGCGGCGTCTCTCGATACTGCAGGGCGTGCACATGGCGCCGCCCCGAACGCTCAATACTTCTTGCGGGCGCGGGTCTTCTTCGCGGTCGGCTTCGCCGCCGCACCGCCGCCGCCGTTGCCGGCACTACCGCCCTTCTTCTTCGCGGCGGCACGCGCGGCGCGCGCGTCGTTCACCGCGACGCTCGGCGCGCTCGCGGCCTTCTTGCGGCGCGGCGCGGGTTCTTCCGCCTGCGGCAGAGCACGGACACGCGGGCCGTTACGGTCGATACCGCCGCCAGCCGAAGCCGGCGCGGGCGACGGGCGCGGCGCCTTCACCGGCGTATCGCGCACGAGGCGGAAGTCGATCTTGCGCGCGTCGAGATCGACACGGCTCACCTGTACGCGCACGCGATCCGACAGGCGATAGCGGATGCCCGTCCGTTCGCCGCGCAGCTCGTTCTTGATTTCGTCGTACTGGAAGTAGTCCGAGCCGAGTTCGGTGACGTGCACAAGCCCTTCGATGAAAAGCGTGTCGAGCTGTACGAAGATACCGAACGACGTGACGCCGTTCACCATCCCGCCGTACTCCTCGCCGAGCTTGTCGCGCATGAAGTAGCACTTGAGCCAGGCCTCGACGTCGCGCGATGCCTCGTCCGCGCGGCGCTCGTTCGCCGAGCAGTGCAGACCGAGTTCTTCCCAGATCGCCGTATTCGGGCGCGAGCGGCCGCGCGTTTCGTCGTCGGCCTGCTGCATCGCACGGGCGCGCGGCGACAGCGCGGTGTTCAGCTCGAAGCCGTCCGGCGCCTTCGGCACGTATTTCCTGCCGGACAGGATCGCGTAGATCGCGCGGTGCGTGAGCAGGTCCGGATAACGGCGGATCGGGCTCGTGAAGTGCGCGTACGCCTCATAGGCCAGGCCGAAGTGACCGATGTTGTCCGGGCTGTAGACCGCCTGCTGCATCGAGCGCAGCAGCATCGGCTGCAGCATCTGCGCATCGGGCCGGTCGCGGATCTGCGCCATCAGCGCCGCGTAGTCGCTCGCATGCGGCTTGTCGCCGCCGCCGAGCGACAGGCCCATGCCGCGCAGGAACGCACGCAGGTTCTCGAGCTTCTCCGGCGTCGGCCCCGCGTGCACGCGGTACAGGCCCGGATGCTTGTTGCGCTTCAGGAAATCGGCCGCGCAGACGTTTGCGGCCAGCATGCACTCCTCGATCAGCTTATGCGCGTCGTTACGCTGGCGCGGCACGATCTGCTCGATCTTGCCCTGCGAGTTGCAGACGATGTAGGTCTCGGTCGTGTCGAAGTCGATCGCGCCGCGCTTCTGCCGTGCGGCGAACAGCGACTTGTAGACGCCGTACAGATCCTGCAGGTGCGGCAGCAGGTCCGCGCGGCGCGCGGCCTCCGGCCCCTTCGTGTTCGACAGCACGGCCGCGACTTCGGTGTACGTGAGGCGCGCAGCCGAATGGATGACGGCCGGGTAGAACTGGTACGCCTTGATCTCGCCGCGCCCGGTGATCACCATGTCGCACGCGAGCACGCAACGGTCGACCTGCGGATTCAACGAGCACAGGCCGTTCGACAGCTTCTCCGGCAGCATCGGAATCACGCGGCGCGGGAAGTAGACCGACGTGCTGCGCTCGAGCGCGTCGGCATCGAGCGCGCTCCCAGGCTGTACGTAATGCGACACGTCGGCGATCGCGACGATCAGCCGGTAGCCGTCGCCGCGGCCGACCTTCACCGGCTCGCAGTAGACGGCATCGTCGAAGTCGCGTGCGTCCTCGCCGTCGATCGTCACGAGCGGCACGTCGCGCAGGTCGACGCGGAAACGCAGGTCGGTCGGCCGCACCTTGTCGGGCAGCGCGGCGGCTTCGTCGAGCGCCGGCTGGCTGAATTCGTGCGGCACGCCGTACTTGCGCACCGCAATTTCGATTTCCATGCCCGGATCGTCGATGTCGCCGAGCACCTCGACGACACGGCCGAGCGGCTGCGAATGGCGACTCGGGAAATCGGTCAGCTCGACGACGACGACCTGCCCGACCTTCGCCTTCTTCACGTTCTGCGTGATCAGGATGTCGTGGCCGATGCGCTTGTCTTCCGGTGCGACGATCAGCGCGCCGTTCTCGTTGAGCAGGCGGCCGATCACGCGCTTGTTCGCGCGCTCGGTGACTTCGACGACGTGCCCTTCCGGGCGGCCGCGGCGATCGTAGCCGACGATCCGCGCGAGCACGCGATCGTTGTGCATCACCTTCTGCATTTCGCCGTTCGGCAGGAACAGGTCGTCCTGGCCGTCGTCGCGGATCACGAACCCGTAGCCGTCGCGATGCCCTTGCACGCGCCCGGCGACGAAGTTCGACGGATGGGTCAACTGGTAGTGGCCGCGCTTGTCGAGGCGGATCTGGCCGTCGCGCTCCATCGCGGCGACACGCCGGAAGAACCCCTCGCGCTCCTGACGCTTGATCGACAGTGCTTCGGCGATGTCGTTGGCGGCCAGCGGCGCGTCGCTCGTACGCAGCACGCCGAGAATTTCTTCACGGCTCGGAATGGGGTACGGATATTTGCTCAAGGGTTTGTCGATGATTGTTCTCGTTGCGTTGACTGATGGTGCACGGCATCAACATAGAGGTGTCCTTCAGACAGTTCTATATTGACGGCGGCGGGTCATTCTATCACCCGCCTGTGTCGCCAAATGACGGGGAATGCCGCCGACAGGCGCGGTGGAGCCCGGTTTGCAGTGCATCGCAAAAAAGTGTTGACACGATTAATTGGGGCGCTATAATTTCGCTTCTTTGCAGCAAGCAGCTACTGCAAAACGTGCCCAGGTGGCGGAATTGGTAGACGCACTAGGTTCAGGTCCTAGCGGTGGCAACATCGTGGAGGTTCGAGTCCTCTCCTGGGCACCATCTGTTTTCTAAAAAGGTCGGCTTCTAGCCGGCCTTTTTTCATTTCAAGCCCAGGAAGCAAAGCGCCTGCGCGCTTTGCGCGAGGACTCGAAAGGCTGCGCTTGCAAGCGCAGCCGGGGTCGCGCATGTGTGACCGAGTCCTCTCCTGGGCACCATCTGTTTTTTGAAAAGGTCGGCTTCCAGCCGGCTTTTTTTCATTTCAAGCCCAGGAAGCAAAGCGCCTGCGCGCTTTGCGCGAGGACTCGAAAGGCTGCGCTTGCAAGCGCAGCCGGGGTCGCGCATGTGTGACCGAGTCCTCTCCTGGGCACCATCTGTTTTTTGAAAAGGTCGGCTTCCAGCCGGCCTTTTTTCATTCTCAGCGCCAGGAAACGAACGCCCGACTTACTCGCCGATGAACTTGCGCAACAGCCGGGTCAGCTCGTCGAACTCGGACTTCGAAAATTTCCGCAAGCGGGCATTGAGCACCTTCGGCGCAATCTCCGGAATCTGCGCGGCAACCGCCTGCCCCGCTTCGGTCAGCGCGAGGTTCACCACCCGCCGATCGCTCACGCTGCGCGAACGCTCGACGAGCCCCTTGTCCTCCAGCTTGTCGAGCACGCGCGTCATCAGCCCGGTGTCGACGCCGAGCAGCTTCGACAATTCGAAAGGCGTCGCCGCGCTGCCGGTCCGCAGGGACAGCAGGATGCCCATCTGCTGCGCCGTGATATCGAGATCCTTCAATGCCGCATCCATCTCGGACGTGATCAGGTTGCGCGCTTTCACGAGCACAAACCCCACGCTTTCGGTGTGCAGGAAATTCTTCGGCGTGTAGTGTTCCATCGTGCTCGCTGAGTCGCATATTGTTGACCCACACAATAATTGCGACATCACGATTTTTCAAGACACGCGGCACCCCGCATACGCGCCGCCCGCACCGGCTCAGTGCCCGCCGGCCGCCGCGGCTCCGGCTGCCACCCCCTTGCCCGGCTTCGTCACCCAGACCAGCGGGATGATCAGCACGAAAATCACCGACGACAGCCAGAAAACGTCGTTCAGCCCCAGCATCGTCGCCTGCGCATTCAACGTCGTCTCGAGGAACGTCAGTGCCTTCGGCGCACCGGCATCGAGCGCGCTCTGCACGCCGGCAACCGCGCTCGCGAAGATCGGATTGTTCACACTGCCCTGCTCGGCGAGTTGCGCGTGATGCAGGATCGTGCGGTCGTTCCAGGCGGTGCTCGCGAGCGACGTGCCGACCGCACCCATGAAGACGCGCGCGAAATTGGACAGGCCGGCCGCCGCCGGGATGCGCTCGGGCGGCAGCCCCGACAGGATGATCGACGTGAGCGGCGTCATGAAGAACGCCGTCGGAATGCCCTGTAGCAGCGTGGGCACCACGAGCGTCCATGTATCGACGCCCGTCGTATAGCGCGAGCGCATGAAAAACACGCCGGCAAACCCGAGAAACGCAAACGTGACGAGCACACGCATGTCCGATTTCGGCATCACCTTGCCGACCATCGGCGCGAGGATCACCGCGAAGATACCGAGCGGCGCGGTGACGAGGCCCGCATTGACCACCGGATAACCGAGCGAGCCCTGTATCCATTGCGGCAGGATCACGAGGTTGGCGAAAAATACCGCGAACGCAATCGAAATCGCCACCGTTCCGCCGAGGAAATTTCGTTGTGCAAACAGCCTGAGATCGACGATCGGACGCGCCTCGGTCAACTCCCAGATCAGGAAGAACACGAAGCCGACCACCGCCACGATGGTCAGGATCCAGATCGTCGACGAATTGAACCAGTCGAGATCCTTGCCCTTGTCGAGCATGACCTGTAGCGCGGCGACCCACACGACCAGCGCGATCAGCCCGACCTTGTCGATCGGCAGCTTGCGGGCCGGCGTTTCCTGGTTGCGATAGAGCACCCAGATCACGGCTGCCGCGAACAACCCCACGGGCACGTTGATGTAGAAGATCCACGACCAGCTGTAGTTGTCCGTAATCCAGCCGCCGAGCGCGGGGCCGGCAATCGGCCCGACGGTCGCCGTCATCCCCCACAGGGACAGCGCGCTCGAACTCTTCTCCTTCGGGAACGAAGCCAGCAGCAACGCCTGCGACAAGGGCACGAGCGGCCCGGCCACGGCACCCTGAACGATCCGGGCGGCGAGGAGCACGGTCAGGTTGGGCGCGAGCCCGCACGCAGCCGACGACAGCACGAACAGCAGGATCGCGCAGACGAACAGCCTGACCTGCCCGACCCGCTGCGTCAGCCAGCCGGTCAGCGGGATCGACACCGCGTTGGCCGCCGAGAACAGCGTGATGACCCACGTGCCCTCGTCGATGGACACGCCCAGATTGCCGGAAATGGTTGGAATCGCGACGTTGGCGATCGACGAATCGAGAACGTTCATGAACGTGGCGAGCGCCACTGCCAGCGTTCCCAGCATAAAGCGGGCGCCGGCCAGGGGCGCCGGCGTACCAGGACTTTCGGACGGCTTCATCGGATGTCCTTCTGATCGGGCGCCACGCGAACAGCCCCGGCGCCGAGCAAAATTAACTGACAAGTCAGATAAGTGATTGAAAAAATGCGATCGACGTGCCGCGCGGGTGTTGCTCACGCTTACGTCAATCGCTGACTTCGATATTTCTGCGCTGACTATATTTGACTATGCAATCAAATGCAACCCGAAGGCATCGATCGACCGCACATGCATGGACGCGCCGCGATCACGGGCGGCCCCGCCCTTATGCCCGCCAGCAGGATCGATAGCAGAATTTATCGGTTATCGTCCGCTCGCCCTGTTGGTACGTTAGCCGGCTCGCTTCAATGCAACGAACCAGACAAGGAGCACGATCCATGACGCCGATGAACCGCCGCGCATTCGCGCGCGCGATGCTGGCCGCAGGCCTCACTGCCGCCGGCGTCCGAGTGCGCGCCGAGAACGCACCCGATGTGCTGCGCATCGGCTACCAGAAGTCGTCGACACTCATCACGCTGCTCAAGATGCGCGGCGCGCTCGAGCAGGCGCTGGCGCCGCTCGGCTTGCGCGTGTCGTGGCATGAATTCGCGAGCGGATTGCCGCTGACCGAAGCGCTCAACATCGGCGCCGTCGATTTCAGCGCCGACGTGGCCGACACGGTCCCGGTCTTCGCACAAGCGGCCCATGCGCGTTTCGTGTACGTCGCACAGGAAGCGCCTTCGCCGAAAGCGCAGGCGATCATCGTCAAGCAGGACAGCACACTGCGTACGCTCGCCGATCTCAAGGGCAGGCGCATTGCGGTCACGAAGGCGGCCGGCAGCCATTACCTGTTGCTTGCCGCACTCGCACGCGCGAAGCTCGGGCCGGCCGATGCGACGATCCACTACCTGACGCCCGCGGACGGCCGCGCGGCGTTCGAGCGTGGCAGCGTGGATGCATGGATCACGTGGGATCCCTATGTCGCATCGGTCGACCGCAATCCCGACGTACGGATTCTCGCCGACGGCAACGGACTCGCGTCATACCAGCGCTACTACCTTGCGTCGACCAGCTTCGCCACTGCGCGGCCCGACGTCGTCCAGATCCTGTTCGACCAGTTGTCGCAGGCCGGCACGTGGCTGCGCGACCACCCGCAGGACGCAGCGAATACGCTTGCGCCGATCTGGGGGCTCGACGCGGCGACGATCGCGCGCGCGAACGCGCGGCGCAGTTATCTCGTTCGCGCCGTGGTCGCGCAAAACTTCGGCGAACAGCAGAAGATCGCCGACACGTTCCTCGCGGCCGGACTGCTGCCGGTGCGAGTCGACACGAGTCAGGCGCAGCGCTGGAACTTCGACGCGAAACGCGCGATTCCGGTCGGCGCGTGAGAATCCGTCGCACGAGGGGCAATATTTTTATCGCTTTGAATGAAATTGTGTTGACAGGCTGCGCCGACACGCTAGAATAGCGGTCTTCGCATCGCAGCAAGCGAAACGTGCCCAGGTGGCGGAATTGGTAGACGCACTAGGTTCAGGTCCTAGCGGTGGCAACATCGTGGAGGTTCGAGTCCTCTCCTGGGCACCATCTGTTTTCTAAAAAGGTCGGCTTCTAGCCGGCCTTTTTTCATTTCAAGCCCTGGAAGCAATGCGCTTGCTTGCTCCGAGCGGGGCGTCGAAGGGCTGCACTTGCAAGCGCGACTCGGGTTACACATGTGCGACCCAGCCCCTCCCGCCTGACCTTCCACTTCCTAAAAAAGCTCGTTCCAGTCGGCCCGCCTGCATTCCCGGCATCCGGAGGGATCAGCCCGCGCACATCCGCCCATCACAAGTTCAACGATGCACGTCGGTCGCTCCCGCGATGTTTGCGCACCTCGCTCGATGCCCAAACAAATCCGTCAAATTATTTTCGTTCGCGACCTCAAATCCTGTTGACAGCCGCCAAAGACGCGCTATAATTTCGCTTCTTTGCAGCAAGCAGCTACTGCAAAACGTGCCCAGGTGGCGGAATTGGTAGACGCACTAGGTTCAGGTCCTAGCGGTGGCAACATCGTGGAGGTTCGAGTCCTCTCCTGGGCACCATCTGTTTTTAAAAAGGTCGGCTTCTAGCCGACCTTTTTTCATTTCCGGCTCCGGAAAAACCTCCCTCCTCATCTTCGCGAGCAGACCCAGTCGCTTCGATTTGCGCCGCCAGCGCAAGCAAACCGCGACGGCATGCTGCGAATCCGGCGACAACCCACTACCCCGGGTTCATGCCACCACCCACGCCACCTTCCGCCTGAATGACCGGGCTTCCGCGATCCATCCTCGATTCCGGACGCCCCGCATTACCATCCCCGCCCCCACCTCAAACCGGGATTTCCCTAGGCTGACATGTCGGCGTTCACGCGGTTAAATAAATCAACGTGATTTATTTAATGCGCCGCTGCACGGCGCGCCATGGAAGGAGACGCCATGAGAAGCCCGCACTTCGGCCAGGGCAGCAATTCGGCCAACGTGCGCCGTTACAACGAGCGCCTGCTGCTGAAGACGCTGCGCCGCGCAGGCAGCGCGTCAAAGGCCGACCTCGCCCGCCTCGCGAACATGACGGGCACGGCGGTCGGCAGCATCATCACATCGCTCGCCGACGCGAAGCTGATCGAATTCGCGGGCCGCACCGAAGGCCAGCGCGGTCAGCCGGCTTCGCTGATTCGCCTCGACCCGCGCGGCGCGTTCGGCATCGGCGTCCATCTCGACCGCATGCGCATCGAAACGGCGCTCGTCAACTTCGCGGGCGACGTGCTCGGCCGCCGCTCGCACGACACGCTGCTGCCCCCGCCCGCCGACGTGCTCGAGATCGTCCGCCACGACATCGAAGCGATGCAGGCCCTGCTCCCCGACCACGAGCGCGCCCGCCTGGCCGGCATCGGCGTCGCGCAGCCCTACAACCTCGGCGCGTGGATGCGCGAACTCGGTCTCGCACCCGACACGTTCCGCGCGTGGGAAGACGTCGATTTCGCAAGCGACCTCGGTCGCATGCTGTCGCTTCCGGTATTCGGCGAAAACGACGGCAATGCGGCCGCGATCGCCGAGCTCTTCTACGGATACGGCCGGCAGTGCGACGACTTCGTCTATCTGTTCATCGGGCCGGCGATCGGCGGCGGCATCGCGATCGACGGCGACTGCCTGCGCGGCCTGACCGGCAACGCGGGCGACATCGCCGTGATTCCCGTGCCGCCGAGCCGGCTCGCTTCCGCGCCGCCGCCGCGTGGCCCGTGGGACATCCTGCTCGCGCGCGCGTCGCTGCATGCGCTCGTGCGCCATCTGCGCCATCACGGCGAGACGGTCGACAACCGGGCCGATCTCGAAGCCTGCATCGCTCGCGGCCTGCCCGCCGTCGACGAATGGATCGACGATTGCGTCGACGCGCTCGCACCTGCGTTGCGCGCGGTGCTGTGTGTGGTCGATGCGCCGGTGGTCGTGCTCGACGCCGATACCGACGCAGGCCTGCTCGACGCGGTGACAACGCGCCTGCGTGCCGCGCTCGTGGCCACCGCGCCCGAAGCGCGCGGCACGCCGGTGCTCGTACGCGGCACGTTCGGCGCCGACGCCGGCGCGATCGGCGCAGCCACGCTGCCGATGTATTTCAACTTCTCCCCGCGGGCCGGCATCCTCAAGGGCGCCCGCACCGACTCGCAGGAGGTCAACCATGTCGCGATCTGAGTCGCCCCGTCCGCTGCTCGAGATGCGCGGGATCAGCAAGACGTTCCCGGCCGTGCGCGCGCTCGACAACGTGAGCCTGACCGTCTATCCCGGCGAGATCCACTCGCTGATGGGCGAAAACGGCGCGGGCAAATCGACGCTGATGAAAATCCTGTCGGGCGCATACCGCGCCGACGCCGGCGGCGAGATCCTGATCGACGGCGAACGCATCGACATCGACGGCCCGCTTGCCGCGCGCGATGCGGGCGTCGCGGTGATCTACCAGGAGCTGTGCCTGTCCCCGAACCTGAGCGTCGCGGAAAACATCTACATCGGCCGCGAATTGCGGCGCGGCAACCGGCGCTGGGGCACGATCGACCGCGCGGCAATGGCACGCGGCTGCGAGGACGTGCTCGCGCGCCTGGGCGCATCGTTCGGGCCCGACACGCTCGTCGGCACGCTGTCGATCGCGGAACAGCAGCTCGTCGAGATCGCGCGCGCCGTGCACACCCGCGCACGCATCCTCGTGATGGACGAGCCGACCACGCCGCTGTCGTCGCGCGAGACCGAACACCTGTTCCGCCTGATCCGCCAGTTGCGCGAGGAAGGTCTCGCGATCATCTACATCAGCCACCGGATGGCGGAGATCTACGAATTGTCCGACCGTGTGTCGGTGCTGCGCGACGGCACGTATGTCGGCACGCTCGAGCGCGCATCGCTGTCGGCCGAGCGTCTTGTCGCGATGATGGTCGGCCGCGACATCTCCGGCTTTTACAAGAAGGAACACGCGCCGTACGACCCCGGCCACCTGCTGCTGTCGGTACGCGACATCGCCGACGGCGCGCGCGTGCGCGGCTGCAGCCTCGACCTGCACGCCGGCGAAGTGCTCGGCATCGCGGGGCTCGTCGGCGCAGGCCGCACCGAGCTCGCGCGGCTGATCTTCGGCGCCGAACCGCGCGTGCGCGGCAGCGTGAAGGTGGGCGAACGCACGTTCGGCGCGCACTCGCCGCGCGACGCGATCGACGCCGGCCTCGTCTACCTGACCGAAGACCGCAAGCGCCAGGGCCTGTTCCTCGACATGAGCGTACGCGACAACATCAACATCTCGGTCTGCAACCGCGATGCGCGGCTCGGTGCGCTCGACCTCGCGCGCGGCGCCGAACGTGCACGCGACGCAATTGCATCGCTGTCGATCCGCGTCCCCCACGCGAACGTCAACGTCGGCGCGCTGTCAGGCGGCAACCAGCAGAAAGTGCTGCTGTCGCGCCTGCTCGAAACGAAGCCGCGCGTGCTGATCCTCGACGAACCGACGCGCGGCGTCGATATCGGCGCGAAATCCGAGATCTACCGGATCATCAACGAACTGGCCCGCGCCGGCGTGGGTGTGATCGTGATCTCGAGCGAACTGCCGGAGATCATCGGCGTCGCCGACCGGGTGCTCGTGATGCGCGAAGGCGAGATCGCGGGCGAGCTCGGCGGCCACACGCATACGCCCATCACGCAGGAAGCCATCATCGCGCTCGCCACCGGCTCGCAGGCCGAACTCGCCGACGCGCACTGAGCCCGCCCTTTCAGTTCACTCTTACATTCAGGTTACCGACATGATCAACCCGACCAAGCAGCGGAACCTCGCTTCCGCGACGGCCCATCCGGTGGGCAACCGTACGCCGCTGTTGCGCGGCGCCGATCACCGCGCCCGCATGCAGTCGCTGATCCGCACCGCCGGCATGCTGCCGGTGCTGCTGGTTCTGTGCATCGGCTTCGGCTTCCTGACCGACGGCTTCTTCACGCTGCAGAACCTGTCGATCGTCACGCAGCAGGCGTCGATCAACATCGTGCTCGCCGCCGGCATGACCTTCGTGATCCTGACGGGCGGCATCGACCTGTCGGTCGGCTCGGTGCTCGCCGCCGCGGCCGTCGCGGCGCTGCTCGCGTCGACCATTCCGGGCTGGGGCTGGCTCGGCGTACCGTTCGCGCTCGTCGTCGGCCTCGTGTTCGGCGCGATCAACGGCGGCCTGATCTCGTTCCTGCGCCTGCCGCCGTTCATCGTCACGCTCGGCGCGATGACGGCCGTGCGCGGCGTTGCGCGCCTGATCGGCAACGACACCACCGTGTTCAATCCTCAGTTGCCGTTCGCGTTCATCGGCAACGGCACGATCCTCGGTGTGCCCTGGCTCGTCGTCATCGCGTGCGCGGTCATCGCGATCTCGTGGTTCATCCTGCGCCGCACGGTGCTCGGGATGCGCATCTATTCGGTGGGCGGCAATCCGGAAGCCGCGCGCCTGTCGGGCATCAATGTGCGGGCGATCCAGATGTTCGTCTATGCGGCGTCGGGCCTGCTCGCCGGGCTCGGCGCGGTGATGTCGGCCGCGCGGCTTTATGCGGCAAACGGCCTGCAGCTCGGCCAGTCGTACGAACTCGACGCGATCGCCGCGGTGATCCTCGGCGGCACGAGCTTCGTCGGCGGCGTCGGCTCGATCGTCGGCACGCTGATCGGTGCGCTGATCATCGCGGTACTGACGAACGGCCTCGTGCTGCTCGGCGTGTCCGACATCTGGCAGTACATCATCAAGGGCCTCGTGATCATCGGCGCCGTTGCGCTCGATCGCTATCGCCAGCGCGACTCGGCGCGCACCTGATCCTTCCCGTCGATTCAACCTTGCGGCGCAGGCCGGTTCGCCTGCGCCCGTTCACCAACAACTCGGAGACACAACGACATGCTCAAGCACAAAGCCGCCCTGACCGCCGTCGCCTGCGCACTCGCCTTCGGCGCTTCCGCCGCACACGCGGCCGACAAGCCGCTCAAATCGATCGGCGTCACGGTCGGGTCGCTCGGCAATCCGTACTTCGTCACGATCGTCAAGGGTGCCGAAGCACGCGCCAAGCAGCTCAATCCGAATGCGAAGGTCACGGCCGTCTCGGCCGACTACGACCTGAACAAGCAGTTCACGCAGATCGACAACTTCATCTCCGCGCACGTCGACATGATCCTGCTCAACGCGACCGATCCGAAGGCGATCGAGCCGGCAGTGAAGAAAGCGCAGGCGGCCGGCATCACGGTCGTCGCGGTCGACGTCGCCGCGGCGGGCGCAAACGCGACCGTGCAGACCAACAACGTGAAGGCCGGCGAACTCGCGTGCGACTACATCGCGAAGAAACTCAACGGCAAGGGCAACGTGATCATCGAGAACGGCCCGCAGGTATCGGCCGTGATCGATCGCGTCAACGGCTGCAAGGCCGTGCTCGCGAAAAACGCCGGCATCAAGGTGCTGTCGAGCGACCAGGACGGCAAGGGTTCGCGCGAAGGCGGGATGAATGCGATGCAAGGCTACCTGACGCGCTTTCCGAAGCTCGACGCGGTGTTCACGATCAACGACCCGCAGGCGATCGGCAGCGACCTCGCCGCGAAGCAGCTGAACCGTCCGGGCATCGTGATCACGTCGGTCGACGGCGCACCCGACATCGAGGTCGCGCTCAAGTCCAACACGCTCGTGCAGGCGTCGTCGAGCCAGGATCCCTGGGCCATGGCGCAGCAGGCGGTCAACGTCGGCTACGGGATCATGAACGGCCAGAAGCCGGCCAATCCGATGATCCTGATCGAGCCGACGCTCATCACGCGCGACAACGTGAAGACCTACAAGGGCTGGAGCTCGCCGCGCTGATCGCGCCGCCTGTCCGCCCGCGCAACCGGGCGGTGCCGGGCCGTGTCGCCACGCGCGACGGCCCCGCACTGCCCGCCTTTTCGGATCAACCGCTGTACGGCCGTGCGCAACGCCACGGCACAAGGTTTCGACATGACGACGACGTTCCCCCGCCTGATCGTATTCGGCGAAGCGCTGACCGATTTCATCCGCGACGACGCGCAGCACTGGCACAGCATCGCCGGCGGCTCATGCTGGAACGTCGCGCGCGTCGGCGCGCGACTCGGCGTGCCGACGGCCTTCGCCGGCACGGTCAGCCGCGACATCTTCGGCGACGAACTGATGCGCAAGAGTGCCGACGCCGGGCTCGACCCGCGCTTCATCCGGCAGGTCGATCGCGCGCCGCTGCTCGCGATGGTCGTGTCGAAGCAGCCGCCCCACTATTTCTTCATCGGCGAGAACAGCGCCGATCTCGCGTTCGATCCGGCGGACCTGCCCGCCGGTGCGCTCGATGCGGCCGAGATCGTGCACGTCGGCTCGCTCGGCGTCGTTCGCGAGCCGCTCGCGGCGCGCCTGATCGAAGTCGCGCAGGCCGCGCGAACGGCCGGCAAGCGAATCTCGTTCGACCCGAACTTCCGTGCGCCGATGGCCGCGCCGTCGTATCGCGACACGCTGCGCCGGCTGGCCGGGCTCGCCGACTGGATCAAGGTGTCCGACGAGGATTTGCGGGGGCTGTTTCCCGAACTCGATGAAGCCGCCGCGCTCGCGCAACTGCGCACGTGGGCGCCCGACGCAACGATGCTCGTCACGCGCGGCGCATCGGGCATGCAGCTACTGCATCGCGACACCGTGCTGTTCCAGCCCGCGTTCCCGACCGAGGTGGCCGACACCGTCGGCTGCGGCGACGCAAGCATCGGCGGCTGGCTCGCGAGCCAGCTGGCGCGTCCCGACGCGTCAGCCGCCGAGCATCTGCGCTACGCGGCCGCGTGCGCGGCGGTCGCCTGTGCACATGCAGGCGCCTATGCGCCGACGGCGGCCGAAGTGACCGACATGATCGATCGCACTGCCGACACTGCAGTTTCGCAATAGCACCTACCGGTGCACCGCCCCGTCACGCGGCGGTCGGTCCGCCGCTGCCGTCCGGCGGCGTCCCGGCCCGCAGCAGCTGCAGGCTCTCGTCGACGCTCAGTTCGGACATCGCATCGTCGTGAAGCGTATCGTCGGCCGCGCGGCGCAATGCATGCAGCGTGTGCACCTTGAGCCGCACGAGCGCGAGCCGCAACCCGCGCGCCGCGCATTCGGCCGCAAAGGTGCGCAACGATTCGATCGTCGTGCCGTCGACATCCGGCGTTTCCTCAAGGCTCAGCATCACGGTATGCGTGTCCGGCGCGGCCTTCATCAACGCACGCACACGGTTCAACATCCGGTCCGCATTCGCGAAGAACAGTTGCGCCTCGGGCCGCACGATCAGCACGCCCGGCACCGGCTTCGCGTCGGCGTGGCTCGCGATGTCGACGAAATCATGGCTGTCGCGCAGCCTGCCGAGCACGCTGACGTTCGGCTCGGACAACTTGCGCAGCGTCAGCAGCAGGCTCACGCCGATGGCCGCGAGCAGCCCGTGCAGCACACCGAGCACGAGTACCGCGAGCAGCGCGGCGATCACGACGAGCCGGTCGCGATGCCAGGCCCAGTACGGCCGGAACACCGACGGATGCAGCGAGTGGCTGACCGCGAAGATCACGATCGCCGCGAGCACGGGCTCCGGCGTGCGCGCGAGCTGCGGCAGCAGCAGCCACACGATCAGCGCGACCACGCCCGCCGCCCACAGGCCCGCGAAGCGCGACTGCGCGCCGGCCGCTTCGTTCGCCGAGGTCGCAGAATACCCGGCGCCGACCGGCATCCCGTGCAGCAGGCCCGACACGAGATTCGCGCAGCCGAGCGCGACGAGGTCGCGGTTCGGCGACACGCTGTCGCCATGCTTCAGCGCGAAGTTGCGGATCGATCCGTACGACTCCGCATACAGGATCAGCATCAGCGCGAACGCAAGCTCGACGGTCTGCATCCATGCGTTGCGGTCGAGGGTCGGCAGGCCGAACTCGATATGCCGGAAGTCGATGTGGCCGACGATCGCAATGCCGTATCGCTGCCAGTCGACCGCATAACCGGCCGCGATCGACAGCACGATCACGACGAGCGTCGCGGGCACCCGCGTGCTCCGTCCGAGTGCGAACAGCAACGCCAGCGCGGTCGCGCCGAGCACGACGCTCGCGAGATTCGCGTGCGGCGCACCGCTGATCAGGTCGAGCGCGACATGCGGCGCATCGCTGTGCTGCACGGAAATCGCGAGAATCTTCGGCAACTGCTTGATGACGATCGTCAGCGCGAGGCCGAACGTGAAGCCGCGCAGCACCGGCCGCGCGACGAAATCCGACATGCCGCCGAGCCGCGCGGCACCCGCCAGGATGAACAGCACGCCCGTCATCGCGACGAGCGCCGCCGCCAGCGCGAGCTGCGCGGCAAGCGCCATTCCCGACTCCGCGAGCACGGTCGCCGCGAGCACGGCAGCCGACGACGACGTCGACGACACGATCGCGAAACGGCTGCTGCCGGTGAGCGCATAGACGACGAGCCCCGACAGCAACGCGATGAGACCGGCCTGCGGCGGCAGGTTGGCCAGCCCCGCGTACGCGACCGCCTCGGGGATCAGCAAGCCCGCGATCGACAGGCCGGCCAGCGCGTCGAGGCCGATGCGCCGCGTCGGCGGCGGCGAGGCCGCGTCGAGCGCGGAGAAATGCTCGGCATGCTGCGGGCCGGCATCGGGGCGGATCGGGGCAGTCGTCATGAGGTGCTCAGGGCCTGACGGCGATGACGCCCGACCAGCCGGGCAGATAGCGTGCATCCTGCTCGTGCGCGCGATGCAGCGCGATATCGAGCGCCTTCGCGAAGTTCTTGCGGATCTGGTCGAGCGACACGTGCTGGCGCAGGTAGTCGGCCCACAGGAATTCGCTGAACGGCGTCGCGTCCTTCGCGTAGCCGCCCGCGGTGCGCAGCTCGCCGGCGAGGCTGCGGTACGGATCGTCCACGAGCGCCGTCAGCACCTTCGGCAGATTCGCGTAGTCGCGGCGCGTGCCGTCCGCGCCGAACGGATGCACCCACTGGTTGTGTTCCATCATCCGCCAGAAGATCGTGTCGTCGAGCCACGACAGGTCCTTCAGCAGCATCGCGTTCACGCGCGCCTCGCCTTCCTCGATCAGTGCGAGGCCGAGATGATGATGATCGGTGATGTAGTGCAGCCCGCCCGGGCCGAGCACGGCCGGGAACCAGTGCGATTCGATCGCGGTCTTGCGCGCGCGCTTGCTGAGCCCCTTCCAGTGCTTGCGCTTCGCCTTGACTTCGCGATAGCCGACCGTCATCTGCGTGGGACGCAGTTCTTCCAGCTTGACGGGAATCAGGTGAACATCGGTGCCGAGTGCCATGGTCGTACCCCATGTTGCGAAATTCCGGCAACGATACTCCTGAACGCACGAGCCGTTAATACGTCATGACCTCGATACGCATCCGGTTGACGATCCACGACAACTGCCCGTGTACGCACGCGCCGCGCTACACGCGCAGGTCGTTGCGTTCGAGACGATGTCGAATGTAGGGAATGCCATCGTGCACGACGCTCACCCGGCGCATCCCGAGCTTGCGCGCGACGTTCAACGAGCCGCCGTTGGCCTCCGCGATATCGGCGATCACGCGCGGCAGGCGCACGGTGTCGAAGGCGTGGCGCACGACGGCCGACGCGGCCTCGCTCGCGATGCCGCGCCCCCATGTTGCACGCACCAGCCGCCAGCCGATCTCGACATCGCGCGCGCCATCCGCATAGTCCGGAATCAGCAGGATCCAGCCGATGAACGCATCGGGCGCGGCCTTCTCGAAGATCGACCAGTAGCCGAGGCCCGGCGGATAGTCGCGCGTGATCCGGTGCGTGACGAAGCGCCGATGCTCGACGGGATCGTGCCACGGGCCCGCGATGTGCCGCGTGACCTCAGGATCGCGATCCATCGCGATGCAGGCATCGAGATCGGCCAGTACGCGCGGACGCAGCCACAGCCGCGCAGTTTCGAGCACGGGCAGCGTGGCGGCGGAAGGTTCAGTCATCTGGACTCCTGATTCGGTGACGATGCTCACCGGACGCATTACAAAACAGATACAAACAGCCTTCCGGAATGATACAGAGGCCTGCCGCCGGTTTCGCGCAGCGCCGTTGCCGAATCCGAAACAGTTCATTTCCTAGGGATTATTCCCGATTCGGCGTTATCGCGCCCCACATCGCCAAGCGCCGCGGCCTACACTCGATCCATGCCCCCGCACCGCGCGCAAGCCGGGCCGGCATCCGCATGCACATCGTAAGCGCGCAAGCCAACGAGGAGACTTCGGACATGAGCTGGACCCGCGAACAACGCAACGTGACGATCGCCGCCTACCTGGGCTGGACACTCGATGCGTTCGATTTCTTCCTGATGGTCTTCGTGCTGAAGGACATCGCCGCCGAATTCGGATCGACGATTCCCGCCGTCGCGTTCGCGCTCACGTTGACACTCGCGATGCGTCCGCTTGGCGCGCTGATCTTCGGCCGGCTCGCCGACCGCTTCGGGCGCCGCCCGACGCTGATGGTCAACATCGCGTGCTACTCGCTGCTCGAACTCGCATCCGGTTTCGCGCCGAGCCTGACCGCGCTGCTCGTGCTGCGCGCGCTGTTCGGCGTCGCGATGGGCGGCGAATGGGGGGTCGGCTCCGCGCTGACGATGGAAACCGTGCCGACCCATGCACGCGGCTTCGTGTCGGGGCTGCTGCAGGCCGGCTATCCGAGCGGCTACCTGCTCGCGTCCGTCGTGTTCGGCCTGTTCTACCAATACATCGGCTGGCGCGGGATGTTCATGGTCGGCGTGCTGCCCGCGCTGCTCGTGCTGTACGTGCGCGCCCACGTGCCCGAATCGCCGGCGTGGAAGCAGATGGAGAAACGCCCGCGCCCGAGCCTCGGGGCCACGCTGCAGCAGAACTGGAAGCTCACGATCTACGCGATCGTGCTGATGACCGCGTTCAACTTCTTCTCGCACGGCACGCAGGATCTCTATCCCACGTTCCTGCGCGAACAGCATCATTTCGATCCGCATACCGTGTCGTGGATCACGATCGTGCTGAACATCGGCGCCATCGTCGGCGGCCTGTCGTTCGGCTCGATCTCGGAGCGGATCGGCCGGCGTCGTGCCATCTTCATCGCTGCGTTGATCGCCCTGCCCGTGCTGCCGCTGTGGGCGTTCTCGAGCGGCCCGGTTGCCCTCGCCGCGGGGGCGTTCCTGATGCAGATCTCGGTGCAGGGTGCGTGGGGCGTGATCCCGGTTCACCTGAACGAGATCTCGCCCGACGAGATCCGCGCGACCTTCCCCGGCGTCGTCTACCAGCTCGGCAACCTGCTCGCGTCGGGCAACGCGACGATGCAGGCCTCGCTCGCCGTTTCGCACAACAACAACTACAGCTTCGCGCTCGCGCTCGTGGCCGGCATCGTCGCCGTCGTGATCGCCGTGCTGATCCTGTTCAGCCGCGAGCGGCGCGGCATCGACATGACGCAATCGGTCAATACGCGTAGCACGGTCGCCTGATCCCGCGCATTGCCGCATTGCACCATCGCGCGTGCCCCGCCCTGTCGAAGGCGCGCGCGATACTTTCCGCATTCGCACATCGAACTAGAGGAATTTGTCCAGATTCCCCGCTTGCCCGCTCCGCTCGCCCTTTTTTATCTTAATAAAAACGACTGTTTGAATCAGATAATCAAATCACCAGTTCGCGGCCGGGCGACCGGCATGGGAGGCGGGACATGGCAGTAAGTCAGGAGGGGCGGCCATCCGCGGGACGGCCGTCCGGGGCAAGGTCATCCGGCACTCGGCAGACCGGCGGGACGAAGGCGCGCATCCTCGATGCGGCCGAGGACCTGTTCATCGAGCATGGCTTCGAGGCGATGTCGATGCGCCAGATCACCTCGCGCGCGGCGGTCAACCTCGCCGCGGTCAACTACCACTTCGGCAGCAAGGAAGCGCTGATCCACGCGATGCTGTCGCGCCGCCTCGACCAGCTCAACCAGGAACGCCTCGGTATCCTCGACCGCTTCGATGCGCAACTCGGCACGCACATCACCTGCGAGCACGTGCTCGGCGCGATGTTCATTCCCGCGCTGAAGGCATCGCGCAATCCCGAACGCGGCGGGCCCGGGTTCCTGCGGCTGATCGGCCGCGCGTACACCGATCCGTCGCCGTTCGTGCGCAACTTCCTGACCGCGCACTACGCAAGCGTCGCGGGCCGCTTCTTCGACGCATTCCAGCGCGCGTTGCCGCACCTGCCGCGCACGGAGCTCGGCTGGCGGCTGCACTTCGCGATCGGTGCACTCTCCGGCGCGCTCGCCGGCGCCGAAACGGAAAGCCTGATCGACGAGTTCTCGCAAGGCCGCACGATGAACGACGTGCAGATGATCGCGCGGCTGTCGTCGCTGATCGTCGCCGCGCTGAAAGCGCCGATGCCCGACAGCGCGCAACTGTCGATCTTCGCGGCCGTGCTCGACGATGCAGGCGCAAGCGAAGCGTTCGGGCTGCCGTCGTCGGGCGCGGCCACCGCCGATACGGCGACGCTGCATTCCACGAACTGAGCGCGCGAGGCCGCGCGCGGCTTCCTGTTCACGATTTGATTGAAACGCGCGGTCATGCGGAGCGCCGAGGCGCCCCGCCGATCGACCGTGCGGCACGGGGCACGGGCCGGCGCTGAAGCGCCGGCCTTCGCCGAGAGCAAAGACCGGAGACATGTCATGTCATCTTCCGCAGCAACCGCAGCGGCCCAGGTTCCGCCGAACACCGACGGCATCTGGTACGCGTCATATCCGCCCGGCGTCCCGCACGACATCGACGTCACGCAATACGCATCGCTCGTGCAGTTCTTCGACGAATGCACGAGCCGCTTCGCCGAGCGCGTCGCCTATGTGAGCGCGGGCGCATCGATGACCTATCGCACGCTCGCGCAGAAAGTCGACGCGTTCGCGTCGTATCTGCAAAGCCTCGGCGTCAAACCTGGCGACCGCGTCGCGATCATGCTGCCGAACACGTTCCAGTACCCGGTCGCGCTGTTCGGCACGCTGAAAGCCGGTGCGATCGTCGTCAACGTCAATCCGCTCTATACCGCGCGCGAACTCGCGCACCAGCTGAAGGACAGCGGCGCGCAGACGATCGTCGTGTTCGAGAATTTCGCGCGCACGCTGCAGGATGCGCTGCCGGAAACGCAGGTGAAGAACATCGTCGTCACCGCGCTCGGCGACCTCCTCGCCGACGGCTTCAATGCGAAAGGACGCCTGATCAATTTCGTGCTGAAGCACGTGAAGAAGCTCGTGCCGGCCTACCACCTGCCGCAGGCCATCCGGTTGCGCTCCGCCCTCGCGCTCGGTGCGCGAAGCAAGCCGCAGCCCGTGCAGACGACGCGCGACGACCTCGCATTCCTGCAATACACGGGTGGCACGACGGGTGTCGCGAAAGGCGCGATGCTCACGCACGGCAACCTGATCGCGAACCTGCTGCAGGCGAAGGCCTGGATCGCCGACCAGGTATCGGGCGACGTCGAAACCGTGCTCACGCCGCTGCCGCTGTATCACATCTATTCGCTGACGGTGAACGCATTCATCTTCATGGGGCTCGGCGGGCGCAACATCCTGATCGCGAACCCGCGCGACATGACGATGGTGATGAAGATCATCCGCAACGAGACGTTCACCGGGATCACCGGCATCAACACGCTGTACAACGCGTTCCTCGACAACGAGGAATTCCGCAAGCGCGATTTCTCGAAGCTGAAGCTCGCGATGGCGGGCGGGATGGCAATGCAGCGCGCGGTCGCGGAACGCTTCCAGCAGGTGACGGGCCGGCCGGTCGTCGAAGGCTACGGCCTGACCGAATGCTCGCCGATCGTCACGATGAACCCCGTCAACCTGAACGACATGGCCGCATTCAGCGGTTCGATCGGCCTGCCCGCGCCGTCCACCGTCGTGCGCTTTCGCCGTGAGGACGGCACCTGGGCGCCCGTCGGCGAGCCGGGCGAGCTGTGCGTGCGCGGCCCGCAGGTGATGCGCGGCTACTGGCAGCGCCCCGACGAGACGGCCAAGGTGATCGACGCCGACGGCTGGCTCGGCACCGGCGACATCGGCGTGATGGACGAACGCGGCTTCATCCGCCTGATCGACCGCAAGAAGGACATGATCCTCGTGTCGGGCTTCAACGTGTACCCGAACGAGATCGAGGAAGTGCTGGTGATGCATCCGGGCATCAGCGAAGCCGCGGCGATCGGCATTCCGGACGAGGTACAGGGCGAACGGATCAAGGTGTTCGTCGTGCGCCGCGACCCGTCGCTGACGACCGACGATGTGCTCGCGCACTGCCGCAAGAACCTCACCGGCTACAAGATGCCGAAATTCGTCGAGTTCCGCGACGCGCTGCCGCAGACGAACGTCGGCAAGATCCTGCGCCGCGCGCTGCGCGACGAAGAACTCGCCAAAATCAAGGCCGCGAAGCAAGGTTGAACGATCCGTCGCCCAGGGAGACGCCGTCGATGAACGAAGGAAAGAAGCACCACGCGCGGCATGCCGCCGCCGTGGCAGTCGCCTGCCTGCTGTCGCTCGGACAGGCGGGCCTGCATGCCCAGGAAACGGCCGATGCCGCAAGCGCGGCCGCGGGCATCGCGCTGCCGGCGGACCTCGCGAAAGTCGCCCGCGAGCCGGTCGCGCAGCAGGCGCGCTGGCTGCGCACGGCCGCACAGCGCGGCACGCTCGCGCAACTCGACGACGCGACGCTCACGGCGCTCTTCAAGGCACTCGATCCGCTCGCCGTGCCGCTCTATATCCGTAACGGCCCCAACGGCTATCCGTCGTACCAGTTCACGATGGTGCGTCAGGAGCGCATCAGCGGAAAGTGGTCCGATACGCCCGACCGCATGCTCGTGAAGACCACCCGCGAGCCGCTGCGCGTCTATGCGAAATGGCTGCCGGGCGGTGCGCATGCCGGACAGGAGACCATCTACGACACGACGCAGCGCAAGGACGAGATGTACGGGCACCTCGGCGGCCTGCTCGGCAAGATTCCGCTGTGGACGGCACTCGACGGCGCACTCGCACGCGCGCAGTCGAATCACCAGGTGAAGGATCTCGGTACCGAGTTCATCACGAACCTGTACCTGACCGAAGGGAAGAAATACGTGGAAGCCGGCGTGCAGCGGCCGACCGATGTGGAAGCCAGGACGATCGGCGGCGTGCGCGTGGTCGCGCTCACCTACGAAACACCGACCGGCCGGCCGCAGTTCTACGCGAAGAAGGAAGTCCTCGGGCTCGATCTGCACGCGCCCTATTTCCGGACCGTCGAGTCCTATGACAACGACGGCAAGATCTTCGAGCGGATCGTCATCGAGAAAATCGCGCCGGCGACGCTCGACGACACCGCATTCGACCCGAAAAACCCCGACTACGCGTTCTGATGCGCGCCGGCGGGGCTGGCCTCGGGCTCAATCGTCATCGTCGCCGCCATGGTGCCGGTGCCAATGCTTGTAATAGTGCTTGCGCCACTTGCGATAGCGATCGTCGTCCTCGTCGCCGTAGTAGCCGTATCCATAGCCCGGATAGGCGACCACGGCCGGCTGCGGCGCCACATAGACCGGCGCCGGCTCGACATAGACCGGCGCGACCGGTACGCCGATGCCGACCGACAGGTCGACATGCCCCGCCATCGCACTGCCGGAAGCCAGCAACGCCACGACCCCGACCCACCCCGCCCATCGTCTCTTGTCCATGTTCTCAATCCCTGATATACCGGCCCGCCCGGCTCGCGCAGCCAATGTACGCGTCGGGCGGGAACCAAGGTGATACGGCGCTGCGAGAGTCGTAACGCGGCGTAACGAAATGGCATTGACCGTTCGGCCGAATCGCGAAAATGCGCTGGAACGTCTATAGTGGGTTACGGTTCGACACAATCACGACTGCGCGTTTCCCGATTGAACAGGGTAGAATCCCGCCAAACACCTTGTGGACGAACACGCCACACACACGCACAACATATTCTCTGACGCAGGCTCCTGCCGCACCTCAATGGCCAATCCCGCAGAATCCCATCCGCAAAACGACTTCATCAATTCGGCGCGCAAGGAACGTAAGCGTGTTGAAATCTATCTCGTCAACGGCATTCGTCTGACGGGGTGTATCGAGTCGTTCGACCAGTACCTGGTGATGCTGCGCACCCCCGTGGGTCTGCAAGGCATCTACAAGCGCGCGATTTCCACGATCCAGCTCGACACGGGCGGCTCGCGCCCGGGC
>NZ_LDVA01000386.1:0-99266 GCF_050768715.1 Burkholderia sp. ZZQ-2
CACATGGACAACAACCAGGTCGTGGTCGGCTTCGTGGTGGGCCTGGGCTACACGAACCCGTACCTGTCGCCGTTCGAGGAATTCCAGCGCTACAAGACGCACCCGTCGATCCGCGCGTTCCTGGAAGGCGGCAAGCGCGTGTCGTACGGCGCGCGCGCGATCACGGCGGGCGGGCTGCTGTCGCTGCCGAAGACGGTGTTCCCGGGCGGCGCGCTGATCGGCGACGACGCGGGCTTCCTGAACGCGTCGCGGATCAAGGGTAGCCACGCGGCGATCAAGACCGGCATGCTGGCCGCCGACGCCGCGTTCGACGCGGTGCAGGCGGGCCGCCAGTCGGACGAGCTCAACGCGTACCCGGATGCCTTCAAGCAATCGTGGCTGTACACGGAGCTGTACCGCGCGCGCAACTTCAAGCAGTGGATGGCCAAGGGCCTGTACCTCGGTACGCTGATGGTCGGGCTCGAGCAGAAGGTGATGGGCGGCAACGTGCCGTGGACGCTGCANCACAAGCANGCGGACCACGAGATGCTGAAGCCGGCGTCGCAGTGCGAGCCGATCGAGTACCCGAAGCCGGACGGCAAGCTGACGTTCGACCGGCTGTCGTCGGTGTTCATCTCGAACACGAACCACGAAGAGAACCAGCCGGCGCACCTGACCTTGAAGGATGCGAACGTGCCGGTGAACGTGAACCTGCGCACGTATGCAGGGCCGGAAGGGCGTTTCTGCCCGGCGGCGGTGTACGAGTTCGTAAAGAACGACGACGGCAGCGATCGCCTCGTGATCAACGCGCAGAACTGCGTGCACTGCAAGACCTGCGACATCAAGGACCCGACGCAGAACATCGTGTGGGTCACGCCGGAAGGCGGTGGCGGGCCGAATTACCCGAACATGTAACGCAACGTATCCCCGCGCCTGCGGGCGCGAACGAACCGGAGTGAGACGATGAGCAATGCAGCGAAAGAAGTCGTGGTGGTGAGCGGTGTCCGTACCGCGATCGGTGATTTCGGCGGCAGCCTGAAGGATTTCTCGCCGACCGACCTCGGGGCGAAAGTCGTGCGCGAAGTGCTGTCGCGCGCGAACGTGTCGGGCGATGCGGTCGGGCACGTCGTGTTCGGCCACGTCGTGAACACCGAACCGAGGGACATGTATATCGCGCGCGTCGCGGCGATCGACGGCGGCGTCGCGCAGCACACGCCCGCGCTGACCGTGAACCGCCTGTGCGGTTCGGGCCTGCAGGCGATCGTGTCGGCCGCGCAGACGATCATGCTCGGCGACGCCGATGTCGCGATCGGCGGCGGCTCGGAAAACATGAGCCGCGCGCCGTACACGGTGCCGGCCGCGCGTTTCGGCCAGCGCATGGGTGACGGCAAGCTCGTCGACATGATGCTCGGCGCACTGCACGACCCGTTCCAGACGATCCACATGGGCGTGACCGCCGAGAACGTCGCGGCGAAGTACGGCATCTCGCGCGACGCGCAGGACGCGCTGGCGCTCGAATCGCATCGTCGCGCGGCGCGCGCGATCGCGGAAGGGCGCTTCAAGGACCAGATCCTGCCGATCTCGATCCGCACGAAGAAGGGCGAGGTCGCGTTCGACACCGACGAGCACGTGCGTCACGACGCGAGCGCGGACGATTTCACGAAGCTGCGCCCGGTGTTCAAGAAGGAGGACGGCACGGTGACGGCCGGCAACGCATCGGGCATCAACGACGCGGCCGCGGCCGTGCTGATGATGAGCGCGGACGCCGCGCGCGCGCAGGGCGTGAAGCCGCTCGCCCGGCTCGTCGCGTACGCGCACGCGGGTGTCGATCCGGCATACATGGGCATCGGCCCCGTGCCGGCCACGCAGAAGGCGCTCGAACGCGCGGGCCTGAAGATCACCGATCTCGACGTGATCGAGGCGAACGAGGCGTTCGCCGCCCAGGCATGCGCGGTCACGCAGGAGCTCGGCCTCGATCCGGCGAAGGTCAACCCGAACGGGTCGGGCATCTCGCTCGGTCACCCGATCGGCGCGACTGGTGCGCTGATCACGGTCAAGGCGCTGTACGAACTGAAGCGCATCGGCGGGCGTTACGCGCTCGTGACGATGTGTATCGGCGGCGGCCAGGGGATTGCGGCGATCTTCGAGAACATCTGATAATCGACCGCTCAGCACCCGAACACACAGGAAATTTCATGGCCATCGAAATTGTCGGCGTCGTGGGCGCCGGAACCATGGGCAACGGCATTGCGCAGACCGCCGCCGTTGCGGGACTCAACGTCGTGATGATCGACGTCAGCGACGCCGCGCTCGAGAAGGGCGTCGCGACGCTGAAGGGCAGCCTCGAGCGGCTCGTGTCGAAGGGCAAGCTCGACGCAGCCGCACGCGATGCGGCGCTGGCGCGCATCACGACGTCGACCGACTACGCGCAGCTCGCGTCGGTCGATATCGTGATCGAAGCCGCGACCGAGAACGTCGAGCTGAAGGGCCGCATCCTGAAGCAGATCGAGGCCGTCGCACGGCCCGACGCGATCATCGCGACCAACACGTCGTCGATCTCGATCACCGCGCTCGCTGCGCCGCTCGCCGATCCGGCGCGCTTCGTCGGCATGCACTTCTTCAACCCGGTGCCGCTGATGCCGCTCGTCGAGATCATCCGCGGGCTGCAGACGAGCGAAGCGACCGCGTCGGCGGTGCGCGAGCTGACCGAGCGTTTCGACAAGTCGCCGATCGGCGTGCGTAACTCGCCGGGCTTCGTCGTGAACCGGATTCTCGTGCCGATGATCAACGAGGCGTTTTTCGTGCTGGCTGAAGGCATCGCGTCGGCCGAGGAGATCGACGCGGGGATGAAGCTCGGCGCGAACCACCCGATCGGGCCGCTCGCGCTGGCCGACCTCGTCGGCCTCGACGTGTGCCTCGCGGTGATGGACGTGTTCGTGAAGGACTTCGGCGATCCGAAGTATCGCGCGTGCCCGCTGCTGCGCGAGATGGTGACGGCCGGCCGGCTGGGGCGCAAGACGGGACGCGGCGTGTACGACTACAGCAAGTAAGCAGGGCACCGCGAAGTCTTCAGCACGGGTGGCGAGTCGTGCCGGATGGTGTAGTTCATCCGGTGCGGTTCGCCACCCGCGTTTTTCATTGGGGGCGGGCAGGAGAGGTGCGTTGCCTTCGAGACCGCTGCGTCAGCTTGAGCCTTGACAATTCTTGAGAATCACGCGGTTTCGTCTGTGCAACCATCATCCGTGCCTGTCGAACAGGCCCGCCATGTGCGGCATCGAGAAGCGGTGCGTTCGGCTGGGAACGCGCACAAGCGGGGATGAGCGTCGACCGTACTCCGTCGAAAGATAAAAGACAGCTGACGCGGCAACGTGAGCGCCGTCGAGCGTTTGCCTGGTTCTCCCCGAACATTCGCGCGGCAACCCCGACACGACAGCATCGCAACGGGACCGGATCCGCGGTGGTGCGTCGCCGAGCGCGCGCCATTGACAACGCGGTCGCAACACGCGAAGCTGCGCGCGACCGGCGCATCGGTACGGTCCCGGACGTTCGCGCGCTGGATTTCAGGCGAAAGTCCGGGGCGAAATCGCGCTCGGCCGATCAACGCAATCGAATGACGACAAGATGAAAATAAAAACAGGCCTTTTCGGGGTGTTGCTGTCCATCGCGACCGCAACGGCATATGGATTGGGCGTGCAGAGCGCGCCTGCGGAGCCGGCGGTTTCCACGCCAGCGGCGAATCCGGTCATTAACCTGACGCCCGCACAGATCAGTGAACGTGCGCGCGCATATATTGCGCAGATCGGGGTGGATCCAGACTCGGACAACGGGCAGATCCTGATCGCGTGGTTCACCCGAATCGTGCAGGAACCCGGTTATCTCGCGCGATTGACGACACTGCGCAGCAGCTCGCCCGGGTTGGTCGACACGATGCTGCCGCCGGCCGCGCGGCTGAAGGCCCTGCGGGTGACGGCGGATATGGCGCGCGGATCGCGGAACAACTGCGCGATGCCGGACATCGGCGGCAAGGATCTGGCGGCGCTGGCGAAGACGCTCCCGTCGAAGTCGCTCAAGGGTGTGCTGGAGATGATGGACATCCTGTTGAATCGCGATGGCACGGCGTCCGGGGATGAGCATTACACCGTGGCCGAGTTGCTCGACGTCGACGCACGCATGAATACGATCGAGCTGCCGGCGTCGCTTTCGAAGCCCGGCGCGTCGAAGTCCTGCGAGGCGATTGCGTTTGCCGTCGGTATGATCGACAAGCTTCCGGAGCCGGAACAGCAACGCATCACCTACGAACTCTTCAAGATGATTTCCGGCGGCAAGTCGGCGAGCGAGACCGTGCTGGCCGATCCGGACGCGTATCTGGACGAAGTGTTCGACGAGCGGCGCCTGCAGGAGGCGATTCGCAGCCAGTTGCCGCCGGACGGTAGCCGGCCGCTGCCGTATTCGCGCTTGATCGTGGACGGCGAATGGGTGAACAAGACGACGCCGAAGGCCGCAGGGCCGTATGTCGACACCTACGTCAATAGGCGCAATAACGGCGTGGTCGCTGAATTGATGACCACGCGCGATGGTTCCGGCGCGACTGACTGGTCCTACTTCGGGTTGACGTCGGGTATCGCGGAACTCATGGGCCAGAGCGTTCAAGGCCGTTTCGATGCACAGCGGCTCGGCATGCTGAAAGATGCGTCGGCAATCGCGGTGGCGAACGCGCCTTTGGCCGAGGGCAAACGCATCGAGTTCGCTCTGCCCCAACCGTCGAGCCGCGGCCAACTGACCCGGCGATGCGAGATCGGCAAGACCGAACCGGCGTCGACGATCTTCGGGACGTTGACCGGCAATGCCGTCAATCTCGACTGCAGCGAGGTACGCAAGGATGGGACGACGTCTCGGGTTCGTTCCGCATGGCTGGCCGACTACGGGATCGAATTGAGCAAGACGATCGATGACGAGGCCGGCAGAACCGACGTCATCATCAAGAACGTCACGATCGTGAAGCCATGAGGCCGGTGGGCAAACCTCGGCCGCGCGTTCCGGCGGTGCGGCGGTTCAACTGCGTCGGGCCCGCGCTGAAACGGTCGGTCGGAGCCGCAGGGCTGATGGCGGGGCTGACCATCGGGTTCGGCAGCGCCGCTGCGCCTCGGCCCGGGCCGTTGCCTGCCGCGATGCCGGCAATGCAACGCGCCGGGTCCGTTTCCGTCCACGACGACACGACGCCATGCGTAGTGACGCTGAACGCGGGGTTCGACAGCCTCCTGCTGAAGGACAAACCCGTGCAGATTCGCAGCCTTTGCCGGCAGGAAGCCGAGGCCGGCAACCTGACGGCCCGCGCGCTCTACGGACAGATGGTGCTGCATGGCTACGCGGCTCGACCGGACCTGAAACGCGGGATGACGATCCTCGAATCGGCGGCGAGCGACGGTTCGACGCCGGCCAGGCGCGCACTCGGCTACCTCTACTACGACGGTGTCGCGCTGCCGCGGAACTCTGCGGCGGCATACGCGTGGTTCGCGTCGGCGGCGCGCGACGGCGACGCGGCGTCGGCCAACCAGCTCGGCGGGATGCGCGCGGACGGCGACGGGCAACCGGCCGACAACGCTGCCGCCTACTGGTACTTCGTGAAGGCTGCCGAGGGCGGGTCGGCGGCGGGCGCGGCGAACGCGGGGAAATTCGCGCTGGCGGGGCGCGGGGTGGCGCGCGACCCGGTGGTCGCGGCGGCGTGGCTGTCGCGCGCCGCGGCGGGCGGCCAGGCGGACGGACAGTTCGTGCTCGGCCTGATGCTGGTCCGGGGCGACGGCGTGCCGCGCGATGTCGGCCAGGGAACGACGTGGCTGCGCGCGGCGGCGGACCAGAACCACACGGAAGCGCAGGCGGTGCTGGGCAACCTCTATCTCGCGGGCATCGGTGTGCCGCGCGACGCGCAGCGCGGCTTCAGCCTGATTTCGGCCGCGGCGCGCGCCGGCTCGATCTACGCGCAGCGCAGGCTCGGCGAGTTGTACGGAAGCGGGACGGGTGTGCCGCGCGACGACGCGAAGGCGCGCGACTGGTACCGCAAGGCGGCGCTCGCCGGCGATACACGGGCGCGTTACGCATTGGCGAACCTCTATCTGTTCGGCCGCGGTGGTCCGGTCGACCAAGAGGCCGCGTTGGGATGGATGCAGGGCGCGGCCGACGATGGGCTGGCTGTCGCCGAGAACGATCTCGGCGCAATGCTGCAGAACGGCCTGGGGACGCAGGCGGATCCCGTCGCCGCCAAACCGTGGTTCGAAAAAGCCGATGCGCAGGGCAATGGCGCCGCGGCGGCCAATCTCGCGCGTTACGCGGCACGCGGCGACGGTGAGCCGGTGGATATGCGCAAGGCCTTTCGGCTGGCCACGCGCGGCGCGGATCGCGGTGACGAAGCGGCCGCCCTGATGGCCGCCAACATGGCATGGCGTGGAGAAGGCACGAGCGTCGACCGGACGCAGGCGATGCAGTGGTTCCGGTTTGCCGCGGACCACGGCAACATCGAGGCGGCGCGGTGGGTCGGCCATCAGTACCTGACGGGTACAGCCGGCGTGCCGCGCGACGAGCAGACGGGATTGCGCTACCTGAAGCAGGCCGCCGACGCCGGCGATCCGGCTGCCGGCGTATCGGCCGGGTTCTACCTGAGCGAGCACCACACGTCGTTCGCGGGCAGGACGGGGCTTCAATGGCTGGAGGACCTCGCGAGCCGCAAGGTGCCCGCCGCGTATTCGGCGCTGGGCACGGTGTACTGGCGCGGGCAGTCGGGCGGTCCGCAGCCGGCGATCGCATTCGACTGGTTCTCGCGCGGGGCGAAGCTGGGCGACGCTGCATCGCAGGCGATGCTATGCGCGATGTATCTGGATGGAAATGGCACGCCGCGCCGTCCGGCCGAGGCCGCGCGCTGGTGCCATACGGCCGCCGGCAGCAATGTCGGCGCGATGCGCGTCCTTGCGTCGGCCGATAGCGGCCTCGTTGCCGCGGACGAGCGGGCGTACTGGCAATGGAAACTCGCGGATCGCGGCGAGCCGGCGTATCAGTCGTCACTCGGCGATGCGTACGATCTGGGCGACGGCGTCCCGGTGGATTTCGATGCGGCGACGTACTGGTTTCGCCGCGCGGCCGAGCAGGGGAACGTGTCGGCGCAAGGTTCGCTCGCGTGGCATCTGTCGACCGGGCTCGGCGGTCGCACCGACGACTACGAAGCGTTCGCATGGGCACTGCGTGCCGCGCCGACGAGCACCGACGCGAAGCGGATGGTGGGAATCGCCTATCTGCACGGTCGCGGCGTCGCGCGCGATCCGAAGGAAGCGTCCACGTGGCTCAACAGTGCGGCGTCTGCCGGATCGCAGTGGGCGGAAAGCGATCTTGCGCTGATGTACGAAACGGGCGACGGCGTGCCCCGGGACGAAACGGTCGCAATGGACTGGCATCGCCGCGCGGCGCGACGTGGCTCGGCGGTATCCGAGATCGCGCTTGCGCTGCGCAGCCTCGCGCCGGCAATGGACACGGACACGGACACGGGGCATTCGGCCGGCGAGCAGCGCTGGCTGGTGCCGGCCGATCCGGCTGCCACGCTATGGAGCGACTCGCCCGCCAGCGCGATCGCGGCTGCCAACCGCCAGTGGGACGGGCTGTCGAGCCTGAACGAGGCGTTGCGCGGGGATCCGTTCATGCAGTATGCGGTCGGCATGCGGTTCCTGACCGGCAACGGTCTGCCGAGAGACCGAGCCCTCGGCGCCGCGTGGATCGCGCGTTCGCGCGCGAGTTTCGATGCGGTGCCGGGTCTGGAGAGGTATGGCGCTGCTGCAGCGATCGTCGAGGCGCGAATCGCCAAGCGACTGGATGACGGGGAAAAACAGCGTGCCGCCGAGATTGCCGCGAATCTGATCTCGACGTTACCGTGAACAGGGCTGGCTACAGATGACCGGATGATGTGTCCCGGAGCATGGGGTGTTTTTTTCGAATGCAATATTCGCGTCCGTCATTCGCCGCGGATCAACCGCTATTGGTTGGTGCCCGCCGCCCATACCGCTACGCGCGGTTCGCAAACCACGAGTGATGCCGATCCGACGCGCGCGCCGATCAGGTCTGGATCGTGTTCATCACGTTGGCCGGCGTGACGAGATGGAACACCACCGTTTCGGGAATCGCGGTGGCGCCCGGATGTGTGCTCAGGGTGTTCGCCGTATCCCTCGCCTGCCGCGCGCCGATCGCCTTGCCGATCTTCACGATATCCCGGTAGTAGTCGAACACGGTGTCCCGCAGCTTCGGGGCGACGAAACCGTAGTTGTCCTGCAGGAAATAGATCGAGGGCTCCAGCATGCCGCGTCCCGTCACCGTTTCGGGATAGGGGCCCCGGCCGGTCACCGACGCGTTGATCTGCACGTCCATGAAGTTCATGGCGCCGAGGGGCGGCTAGGTGGCCGTTTGTGACGGCAGGCTGGCCGGCACGTCGGCCGGCGTCCATTGCTAGGACGGCTTGCCCGCCGGCAACGCGTACATCAGCGTCGATGCGTTGGGCACGAACGCTGCATGGTCGTACGCGCCGTCGTTGACCACCGTGTGCTGCACCGAGAACTGCCGGATGAACATGACGCCATCGGCCGGTGCCGAAGTCGGTCAGCTACAGCACGACGCGAAGCGCCTGACGGAATACGGTAGCGGGCTCGGCACATTTCGTCGTCTTCGCATTCGTTTTGAGCGTCGAGCCGACATTCACGAAGCGTTCGTCAAACCTGGTTGCGCGCTCGGCTGATGGATCAGATTCTGGCATGTCGATTGGATTTTTAAAATAATCTCCGAATATATTTCACTCGCAGTCTCATTCGGATTGACGGGTTATCCCCGTCAAATTTGACAGGTGATACTTGCTTGAATTTATCCTACGCTTAACCGTCATTTATGGGTGTGATAGAAATGCGCAACATAATGGGGTGGGATTTATATTCGTGAATTTAAATGGGGCGGGCAATCTTATGAAACCGGTTTATTCCGAACACCTGGCTCGATTTGCTGGATGTTGCTCGGCGCCCGCTAAATAGCACCGAGAGTCGGAAGTGCCGGCGAAGCTGAAAAGCTTGTGCGGCGTTCCGTTGCGTACAGAGGCCCCAAGAGGCCCCATCACTCAGGCTTTGAACTGGAATTCGACGAGGCAGCGTGGCTCGCGAAGGACTGACATTCCCGGTTGGTTTAAATAAAAACGTAATCATCATTTAATGACATTGAAATAAAAATGCCTTTTTTAGAGTGGCAAGGCAAAGCCGGGTGTGGATCTAATGGATGCTGTTGCCAGATATTTTCCTGATTCAGGGTGCGACCAATAAAGGTGATGGCTCTTTTTTGCTTCGATTTCATGGTTAATTGGTGGTTAAGTTTCTCGCAACCATTATTGTTTTGAATTTTTCAACAATAAAGATTGTAAGTTTATTCTGGAGACGCCGTGAGTACGATACAAACCTCGCAGTGCACGACTCGAGAAATGACAGATGAACGCACCTTGCAGGAAGGGAATTCGGCCGGACATGACGCCATTGCGCTCGATGAATCGGTGGTCGAGCACGAGCAATTGGTCGCGAAGGCGGCAGAAGTCGCCAGCGTGCTCGCGGAAGAATCGCGCGCTGCCGATACCGGGCGCCGCCTGACCGAGCGTGCCGTCGCCGCGCTGACCGAGGCGGGGCTGATGCGGCTCTTCACGCCGCGCCGGCTCGGCGGCTACGAAGCGGGTCCCGCCACGCTGTTCGACGTCTGCTACGAGCTGGGGCGCGGCTGCTGCTCGGCGTCGTGGGTCACGAGCGTGCTCAACATGGGCAACTACATGATCGCTCACTTCCCCGAGAGTACGCAGGACGACGTGTGGGGCGGCAACCGCGACACGCGCACCGCGCTCATCATTGCGCCTTCGCGCGCCCAGGTCGAACGCGTCGACGGCGGTGTCGTGGTGACGGGGGAGTGGGCTTACGCGTCGGGCAGCCTGCACGCCGAATGGATCGGCGCGCTGATCCCGAAAGGCGTCGATGCCGACGACGAGACGATCAACCTGGTCCTCATGCCGATGAGCGCGCTCGAAGTCCGCGACTCCTGGCATGTCACGGGCATGCGCGGCACCGGCAGCAACACGGTCGTCGCGAACCGGCTGTTCATTCCGCGCCATCGCGTGACGCCTTACGCGCCGATCGTGCAGGGTCGGTCGCGCCCGCCGTCGGAACGGCACCGTTTATATAGCGGCGCGTTCTCGGGTTTGCTGTCGATCGGTCTGCTCGGACCGCAACTCGGGGCGATCGTCACCGCGCTGGAACTCGTGCGCGATCAGGCCCACGAGCGCCGTGTCGCCTCGTCCACGTTCAAGAGCCAGGCTGTTTCGCCGGCGTTCCAGACCGATCTCGCCGAAGCTTCGATGATGATCGACGGCGCGCAACTGCACGCCCGCCGCATCGTCGAAACGGTCGAACACCACGCACTGGCCGGCGTCCTGCCCGACGAAGTGACGCGTTCGCGCTTCCGGATGGAATCGACGCGCGTCACGCGCCTGTGCCGCGAGGCCATCGATCGCCTCATGACGGCCTACGGCAGCGCCGCCTTCATGGAATCCAATCCGCTGCAGCTGATCTGGCGCGATCTGAACGTGGCGAGCCGCCACGCGGGCTTCGGGATGGGCATTCCGCAACTTGTCTACGGCCGCGCGCTCGTCGGCCTCGACCCGCGCGAAATCAGCTACCTCGTGTAATCCCACGCGGCCTCCCGGTTCCCGGCGGGGCGGCCCCCTTTGACTTCAGGAGCTTGCATGTCAGACGTCGAATCCCTCGAAAATCACGCGCACGTCGCGGCCCGGCAGCACAACCGGAAGATCGTGGAGCAGTACATGCACACACGTGGCGAAGCGCGGCTCAAGCGCCACCTGCTGTTCACGGAAGATGGCGTCGGCGGCCTGTGGACGACCGACAGCGGCCAGCCGATCGCGATTCGCGGCCGCGAGAAGCTCGGCGAGCACGCCGTGTGGTCGCTGCAATGCTTCCCCGACTGGGTCTGGACCGACATCCAGATCTTCGAGACGCAAGACCCGAACTGGTTCTGGGTCGAGTGCCGCGGCGAAGGCGCGATTATTTTCCCCGGCTACCCCCAAGGCTATTACCGCAATCACTTCCTTCACTCGTTCCGCTTCGAAAACGGACTGATCAAGGAGCAGCGCGAATTCATGAACCCTTGCGAGCAATTCCGTTCGCTGGGTATCGAGGTTCCCGAAGTGCGCCGGGATGGCCTGCCGAGCTAACGCATAATCAATGGAGGAGACGAATGGCTGGGATCCCGTCGATTCAACCGTACGCGCTGCCCGATTCGGGCAGCCTGCCCGAGAATGTCGTGTCATGGCGTGTCGACCCGTCGCGCGCGTTGCTGCTCATTCATGACATGCAGAACTATTTCCTTTCGCCGTTGCCGCCGACGCTGCGCGAGAGGTTGACGACCAATGTCGCGTCGCTGCGCAAACGGTGCAAGCAGGCCGGTATTCCCGTCGCGTACACGGCCCATCCCGGGCGCATGACCGAGAAGGAACGCGGTTTGCTGCGCGATTTTTGGGGGCCGGGCATGGAGACGACGCCGGCCGATCGGGACGTCACCGAGGCCGTCGGCCCGTCCCCGGACGACTGGATGCTGACGAAGTGGCGCTACAGCGCATTTTTTCGCACCGACCTGCGCGAGCGCATGCGGGAGAGCGGCCGCGATCAGCTGATGCTGTGCGGCGTCTACGCGCACATCGGCGTAATGATGTCGGCCGTCGATGCGTTCACGAACGACATTCAACCGTTCTTCGTCGCCGATGGCGTGGCGGATTTTTCCGAAGACCATCATCACCAGGCCCTGGAATACGTGGCCCAGCGTTGCGGCAAGGTGGTGAGTACCGAGGAGGCGCTGGCATGAACGCCGCTCCGAACCGCAACCTTTTCGAGCGCGTCCTCCACGGACAAGCGCCGTGCTTCGCGTTGATCGCGCGTTCGACGGGTAGCGCCGGGGAGCGCGCGACGATCGACGTCTTCGCCGGCGCGGTTTCCTATCCATCCTCCCTGGCCGAGCTTCCGTTGGCCGCGCCGACGGCGGCCGGTGCGGACCGTCAGGAGCTGCTTGTGCTCGTGCCGTACCGGCAGCTGCGCGAGCGCGGCTTCACGACTCACGACGACGGCGCTCCGCTCGTCGCCATCACCTGCGACGAGCACGAAACGGTGCCCGCGCAGCTTGCGCTCGCCGCCATTCCCGATGCCGATACCGCGCTCGGCGAGCGTCACTTCGATATCGACGACGAGGCCTACGCCGAGATCGTCGAGCGCGTCATCACCGACGAGATCGGCACCGGCGCGGGCTCGAACTTCGTCATCAAGCGCACGCTCGAGGGCGATCTCGACGACTATTCGCCGGCGAAGGCGCTGGCGGTCTTCAAGCGCCTGATGCGCCGGGAGGTCGGCGCGTACTGGATCTTCGTGATTCATACCGGGGAACGCACGTTCGTCGGCGCGACGCCGGAGCGCCACCTGACGCTGCATGAAGGCTGCGCGACGATGAACCCGATCAGCGGGACTTATCGATATCCGCAAAGCGGGCCGACGATCGACGGGATCAACGCTTTTCTCGGCGATCGTAAGGAATCCGACGAGCTGTACATGGTGCTCGACGAAGAGCTCAAGATGATGGCGCGCATCTGCCCGGTCGGCGGGCAGGTCACGGGGCCGCACTTGCGCGAGATGGCGCGGCTCGCCCACACCGAATATTTCATCGTCGGGCACACGGAGGCCGATGTCCGCGACTTGCTGCGCGAAACGATGTTTGCGCCGACGGTCACCGGCAGTCCGATCGAAAGCGCGACCCGCGTGATCGCGCGGCACGAGCGGGCCGGCCGCGGCTACTACAGCGGCATTGCAGCGCTGATCGGCCGCGATGCGCGCGGCGAGCGCACGCTCGACTCCGCCATCCTGATCCGCACCGCGGAGATCGATCGCGCCGGCCACGTTCGCATCGGCGTCGGCTCGACGCTCGTCCGGCATTCGGACGCGGTATCGGAAGTCATGGAGACGCATGCCAAGGTGGCCGCGCTGTCGAACGCATTCGATCCGCCGGAAGCCGGCCCGGCGCTCGGACAGCATCCATCGGTGCAGGCGGCGCTGCGCGAGCGCAACAAAGGCATCGCGGACTTCTGGTTTCGGCCATATGGCGAGCGACAAGGCGGGATGGCCGATGAGTTGGCTGAGTTGAGCGGTTGCCGCGCGCTCATCGTCGACGCCGAAGATCACTTCACGGCGATGATCGCCCAGCAATTGTCGTCGCTCGGCCTCGCCACCGAAGTGTGCGGCGTTCACGACGCGGTGGACCTTGCGCGTTACGACGTCGTCGTCATGGGGCCGGGCCCGGGAGACCCGAGCGACGCCGGCGATCCGCGCATCGCCCGCCTCTACACGTGGCTGCGACATCTCATCGACGAGGGCAAGCCGTTCATGGCCGTCTGCCTGAGCCATCAGATCCTGAACGCCATCCTCGGCATTCCGCTCGTGCGGTGCGAGGTACCCAATCAGGGCATCCAGGTCGAGATCGATCTGTTCGGCCAGCGTGAGCGCGTGGGCTTTTACAACACGTATGTCGCACGGACCGTCCGGGACGAAATGGAAATCGACGGCGTCGGCACGCTGGCCATCAGCCGCGATCCGCGCACGGGTGAAGTGCATGCCTTGCGCGGTCCGACGTTCAGCTCGATGCAATTCCACGCCGAATCGGTCTTGACCGTCGACGGGCCGCGCATTCTCGGCGAAGCCATCACACACGCGATACGTCGCGAAAAACGCCTGACATCGGTGACGGCCTGACGACTCTTCACGCTTTTTATCGAACCCTACAGGACACGCGTTTCATGATTGTCGACATCGTTTGGTGGAACCTCGACGGTTCCGAACAGAGTATCGAATCGCTGAAGGCGCGTGTGGACGACAGCACCCTCGCGCGCTGGTCGAACGTGCCGGGCTTGCGCGAGAAGCATTGGATCGCCGACGAAGACAGGAATCGTTGGGGCGCGATCATGCTCTGGGACGGCGAGCGTCCGCCCGCGCATCTACTGCCGCCGAACGATGCGCAGACGCTGATCGGCCTGCCGGTTGCCGAGCGGCTGCGCTTCTCGGTGGAGGCAAGCGCCGCGAGCGGCGAGATCGCGGCACGCATGCGCGCGCTCGAACCGGCAGCATCGCACGCGAATACACACGCGGCGGCGCCGATCCATGCGTCGCATCCCGTCGACTACATCGTCGTTGACGCCTTCACGCGCACGCCGCTCGAAGGCAACCCGGTTGCGGTCTTCCTGGTCGACGTTCCGCTGCCGGCGGAGCGCATGCAGCGGATCGCCCGCGAAATGAATCTGTCGGAAGTGGTGTTCGTGATGCCGTCGAAGCAGGGTGGCGACGTGCACGTGCGCATCTTTACGCCGGTCAACGAGCTGCCGTTCGCGGGCCATCCGCTGCTGGGCACGGCCGTGGCCCTCAGGCACGTCAAGGCGCAGGATCGCTTCGTGTTCGAGACGGGCATGGGGCTCGTGCCGTTCGATGTGCGATCCGATGCGCCCGGCGAGGCTTACGTCACCATGCAGCAGCCGATCCCGACGTGGACGCGCTTTGATCGAGCCGGGCGTCTGCTCGAAGCGCTCGGCGTCGAAGCGTCGGTGTTGCCCGTGGAGGCCTATCGAAACGGCCCGCGCCACGTGTTCGTCACGTTGCCCGACGCCTCGGCGCTTTCCGACGTGCATCCGGACCATCGCGCGTTGGCTGAATTCGAGGATATGTCGGCCATGTGCCTGGCCCCGGCGGGCGACCACTGGCGCTGCCGGATGTTCTCGCCGGCCTACGGCGTCGTGGAGGATGCGGCGACGGGCTCCGCCGCCGGCCCCATCGCCATTCACCTTGCCCGCCACGGACTGATTTCGTGGGGCGAGCCGCTGCATATTCTCCAAGGCGTCGAGATCAGGCGCCCCTCGCACATGCATGCGCGGGTGAACGGCTCGGAGCACGGCATCGAGGCGGTCGAGGTCAGCGGTCACGGTGTCGTCGTCGCGCGCGGCCGCCTGGGCGTCTAGTGTCGCCCCCGTCTTTTGCCATCAAGAAAACATAGCCATGAACACCAGTCGATTCGAAAGCCTCACGGGACGTGTCGATGTCCTGTTCCCCGAATATGACGACCCGCCGTCCGAGCCGATCACGCTGCTCAAGCGCTGGCTCGCGGCGGCCGATGCCGCGGGCGTCCGCGAGCCCAAGGCGCTCGCGCTCGCGACCGCCACGTCCGACGGACGCATGTCTTCGCGCATCATCGCGTTCTCCTCGATCGACGACCGCGGCGTGATTTTCTGCACGCATTCGACGAGCCGCAAAGGACGCGAACTCACGGAGACGGGCTGGGCCTCGGGCTTGCTGTATTGGCGCGAAACCGGGCAGCAGATCATGATTTCCGGCCAGGCGGTTCCGCTCGAGGAAAGCGAGAACGACAAGCTCTGGTTCGGACGCTCGGTGCCGATGCACGCGATGTCGAGCGCCTCGCACCAGAGCGACGAGCTCGTCGACCGCGAGGCGCTGCTCGCGCACGCCGCCGAGCTGCTCGCGCTCGGCGTCGCGTTGCCGCGGCCGCCGCGCTTCGTCGGTTACCGGCTCGAGCCTCACGAGATGGAATTCTGGGCCGCCAGCTCCGACCGGCTTCACCGGCGCCTCAGGTACGAACGCAATGGCGACGATTGGAAAACCATGCAACTCCAACCTTGATTCTCTTGCGGATAAGGAACCTGTCTGTGTCTACTTTCGATATTCCGGTTGGCGTCGGCCAAACCGCACTGTTCATTGCCTGGCAACGTCATGCCGAGAGCCTGCGCCCGGATGCCTTGTTTCACGATCCGTTCGCTGCAGCGCTGATCGAGCAACTGGCCGGCACGCCGACGCACGAGCACGTCAGCGAAGTCGCGCGGCGTGCGAACTTTCCGCAATATTTCGTCGTCCGCACGCGCTACTTCGACGATGCCATTCGCGCGAACCTGAGCCGCGGAATACAGCAGGTCGTCACGCTGGCCGCCGGCATGGACGGCCGCGTGGCGCGCCTGGCCTGTCCGTCCGGCACGCGCTGGTTCGAGCTCGATCTCGACGACATCATCACTTTCAAGCGCGAGCTCATGAAACAGGCCGGATTGCCGCTGCAGTGCGATTGGCGGCCTCTCGTCGCCGATCTGACCTCGGATTGGGCGAGCCCGTTGCGCGCGGCCGGCTTCGATCCCGCCAAGCCCACGATCTGGCTCATCGAAGGGCTGCTGATGTATCTGCGCGACACGGACTGCGATGCGCTGATCCGTCAGGTGGCCGACCTGTCGGCGCCGGGCAGCGCGCTCATGCTCGAGCATCTCGCCGCGCGCATGATGAGCGACGAGGGCAAGGAAGCCCGTGCGCGCGTCGAATCGCAGGGCGCTCGTTGGCTCTCGTCCCGCGACGATGTGCGCGACTGGCTCGGCCGATACGGCTGGACGGCGACCGTGCATGCCTCGGACGATCCGACAATAGCCTACGGCCGCAGCGTCGCGCGCATCCCGGCGGGCTGGTTCGCCTCATCGACGCGCACGGCGCCCGGCGGGAGCGGATCATGAATCCGTCGATTCCCATGCGGCGCGACGTGCGCTTGAAGGCGAAGCTCAAAGGCCTGCCGACACCGGACGATTTCGAAATCGTCACCGCCGCCGCGCCGGCGGCCGGCCCGGGCGACGTGCTGGTGCGCAATCGCTATTTCCTGGTCTCGGCTTCCTTGCGCGCGATGATCAGCGAAGGCGCGGAAGACGTGCCCGGTGTGCCGTTTCCGTGTTTGTCGGCGGGTGACGCGCTGATGGGCGAAGCGCTCGGCGAGGTGGTGAACGCGCCTGCCGGCAGCGGGTTGTCGTCCGGCGACATCGTCACGCACTTCCACGGGTGGCGAGACTATGCGGTGGTGCCCGCATGGGGCTGTCAGCGCGTCGGTGAGGCGCTGCCGGAGCCCGCCGGTTATCTCGGCTACCTGGGGCACGGCTGGACCGCCTACGCGGCGCTGACGCGCGGCGTGACGATCCGTCCGGGCGACACGGTGTTCGTCACGAGCGCGGCCGGCGCGATCGGCGCGATGGCCGGACAGATCGCGCGGCGGCTGGGAGCAGGGCGCGTGATCGGCAGCACGAGTTCGCGCGAAAAGGCACGACGCCTGGTTTCCGAGCTCGGGTATGACGCCGCCGTCATGCGTGGCGGCAGCACGCCGTTCGCGGAGCAGTTGCTCGAAGCGGCGCAGGGCGGCATCGACGTCCTGATCGATTCGGTCGGCGGCGAACAATTGCAGGCGGCCGTCACGGCCGCCCGCGAAGAGGCGCGCTTCCTGATCCTCGGCGCGCTGTCGGGCCAGCTTGCCGCGACGGGAACGGGGCGGACCGCGCCTGCCGAAATCGATACCGTTCAATTTCTCCTCAAGCGGATCACGATGCGGGGCTACAGCGCCGACGCCAATCCGGAGGCGAAGGGCGAATGGTTCGAGCGTTTCGCGCAGTGGCTGCGCGCCGGCGAGATCGTGTTCCCGCATACGGTGATCGACGGCCTCGATGACGCGCCGGGCGCGTTGTGCGATACGTCCAGCGGACGTTATCTGGGCACGGTGCTCGTCAAGCTGTAGCTGCACGGAGCGTGGGCGTCGCCTGCATGCCAGGCGACGACACCCGTTCGATCGGCAGCATTTCATTTTGGGAGTGGAACCGTGGAATGCAATCTCTCTTCGGCGCGTGTGGCCGAGAATTGGACGCCGGCTTCCTGGAAGACGAAGCCGGCGTTGCAACAGCCGGCTTATCGCGATGCGGCGGCGCTCGATCGCGCCTTGACACAGCTGCAGGCACTGCCGCCGCTCGTCGCCGCATGGGAAGTGCTGACGCTCAAACGCAAGCTCGCAGACGCCGCGGCGGGACGATGCTTCTTGCTGCAGGGCGGCGACTGCGCGGAAAGCTTCGCCGATTGCACGGCGCCGATCATCGCCAATCGGCTCAAGGTGCTGATGCAGATGAGCCTGGTGCTCGTGCATGGCTTGATGCTGCCGGTCGTTCGGGTCGGCCGCTTTGCCGGCCAGTACGCCAAGCCGCGCTCGGCGGATACCGAAACGCGTGACGGCGTGACGCTGCCTTGCTACCGCGGCGACATCGTCAACGGCAGCGCTTTTACGAAAGACGCGCGCGAGCCCGACCCGCAGCGCCTGCTCGAGGCGCATTCCAGATCGGCGCTGACGATGAATTTCGTGCGCGCGCTGAGCGATGCCGGTTTTGCCGATCTGCACCACCCCGAACATTGGGACCTGGCCTGGGCATCGCATTCGCCGCTTTACGGCGAGTATCGCAAGATGACGCACTCGATCGGCGAATCGCTGCGCTTCATGGAGGCGCTCGCGGGCGAGCCCTCCGGCAGCGATGCGAGAGTCGATTTCTACACGTCGCATGAGGTCCTGCTGCTGAACTACGAAGAGGCGATGGCGCGGCAAGTGCATCGGCATTGGGGCTGGTTCAACCTGTCGACGCATTTTCCGTGGATCGGCATGCGCACCGCGCAGCTGGACGGCGCGCATGTCGAATATTGCTCCGGTATCCGCAACCCGATCGGCCTGAAAATCGGGCCCGGGTTGAGTACCGACCAGTTGCTGCGCACGATCGACGCGCTGAACCCCGCGAACGAGGCCGGCCGCTTGACGCTCATCACGCGCATGGGCGCGGCGAAGATCGAAGCGGAGTTGCCGAAGCATCTGCGTGCCGTCAAGACCGAGGGCCGGCGTGTCTTGTGGTGCTGCGATCCGATGCACGGCAACGGTGAAACGACCCCGGGCGGCGTGAAGACACGGCGCTTCGAGAACATTCGCGCCGAGCTCGAGGCTGCCTTCGACATTCATGCCGCCTGCGGCACGCATCTGGGCGGCGTGCATCTGGAGCTGACCGGGGAAGACGTGACCGAATGCCTGGGCGGTGCACGCAACCTGACTGAGGCCGATCTGGCCCGCGCTTACAAGTCGACCGTCGATCCGAGGTTGAACTACGAGCAGTCGCTGGAGATCGCGATGCTGATCGTGCGCAAGTTGGGCACGACGCCGGTTGCCGAAATCGGCGCCGAGCGGCACGCGGCGTATGCGTAGCGGGGCGGTACTCGACAATTCGGTCGATTGAATTGTTTATGGAATCGATTTAAATCATCAAATAGTTAAGATAATTAATGGTGATATCTTTCATATCGATTAAATTGACGTTTCAATATGTAATGCTATATCTTGGTTGCCCAAAAACAACCGGCATAAAATAAAGTGACGATAAACGAAGTGCTTCAGAAAAACCGCCGCTGGCCGGCCGTCGTCGTGTGGTCGGTATTCGCCGGACTGGCCGGCGCCGCATCGGCCAGTACCGAGCCGGCGCAGCAGATGCAACCCAGGCAGGCGCGCATGCCTCGCGTGCCGCAGAATCTGCCCGTGTCGCCCGAGCAGGCGCAGTACAACCTGCCGCTCAGCGAGCAGGATCGCGCGGCGCTGACCAAACCGTCGCAGCTCAAGCAGCCGGCCACGCGCAGCAAGCGCAGCACGTCGGGCGCCGATTGCCATGACATGTCGGTGGTGACGCAGTATCGCGGCGCGGCACTCGCCGATTACATCGCGAATCTTCCCGATTACGAATGCCATTACGGCCTGTTCTCGGTCGATAAAGCGCAGGCCGCACAGATCTTCAATGCCGAAAACGTGCACGCTGTCGCGAGTCGTTTCGTGCAGGAAATCTATCAATACGACGCGAGCAATTTGATCCTGGTCAATTTGCTGATTTATCTGCGTTCCGCTTATTACCAATATGATGTATCGGGCATGGCGAACCCGATTCCGAATCTCGCGGTGTCGCTGCGCCCGTATATCAAGCAAAGCCTGGAGGGCGATGCGCTCTATCGCGACAATTCGCGTGCGCCGAGCACCGCGAACGAGCTGATGAAGCTCATCACGAACATGCGGGACGAAGCGTACTACCTGCCGACGCTGAAGAACCGCATCGCGTCGTACACCGTGAGCGCGGCGAGTCCGCAGGCGGCGGCGCCGCTGCTGCAACGCAGTGCGGCGGGCGGCTTCACCGGTTTGCTCACGGTGTTCTTCTACGCGCACCAGCGCAACGGCGCGCAGCCGATGCTCGACAGCGACGCGACGCTCCCGGAGACGCTCAACCGCTTCGTCACCGCGAACCGCGCGAGCCTGTCGAACACGAGCGCCGCCTATCAGTTGGCCGACGCGGCGCGCGAAACGTTTCGCTTCCTCCGCTATCCGGCGCAGAAGCCGCGCGTGAAGAAAATGATCCAGGACATGCTCGCGTCGACGAGCATGACGGGCACGGACAGCGATCTCTGGCTCGCGGCGGCGGAAGCGGTCGACTACGGTGATCCGGGCAACTGCGCGGACTACGGAACCTGCGACTACAAGAAGCGGCTGTCCGACACGGTGCTCCCGAATCGCTACGCCTGCAACACGGGCGTGCGCATTCTCGCGCAGGACATGACGATGCCGCAGCTGCAGTCGGTCTGCACGGCGGTCGCGCGGCAGGACGACTACTTCCACCGGATGATGAAGACCGGGCGCAAGCCGGTCGCGGGCGATCGCAACGACACGATCGAACTCGTCATTTTCGACGACTACGCGAACTATCGGAAATACGCGTCGGTGATCTACGGCATCAGCACCGACAACGGCGGCATGTATCTCGAGGGCGATCCGTCCGCGCCCGGCAACCAGGCGCGCTTCATCGCGCACGAGGCATCGTGGCTGCGTCCCGAGTTCAAGGTGTGGAACCTCGAGCACGAGTTCACGCACTATCTCGACGGCCGCTACGACATGGCGGGCGACTTCTCGGTGAGCACGGCGAAGCCGACCGTGTGGTGGATCGAAGGCGTTGCCGAGTATCTGTCGAGAAGGAACGACAACCAGGAGTCGATCGACGCGGTGCGCGCGGGCGCTTACCGGTTCTCGGACGTGCTCGGCACGCGTTACGCGTCGAGCGACTACGTCACGCGCGCGTACCGGTGGGGCTACATGGCGACGCGCTTCATGTTCGAGCGCCATCGCGCGGACGTCGACACGATCGTGTCGCGCTTCCGGGTGGGCGATTACGACGGCTACGCAAACCATGTCGCGTACATCGGCAATCGCTACGACACCGAGTTCGCCGACTGGGCACGCAACGCGACGACGGCGGGCGAGCCGCCGGTGCCGGCGAAGCGCTGACCGGCACGGGCCGGCGCCGCGTGAGCGGACGCCGGCCGGCGTGGCGCCCAACCCGCCAGGGCAGGGAGCAGGGAACAGGGAGCGGCCCTCGAGTGCAGGTTCGAGGGCCGCGGCGCGTCGGCATCACGCGCCGCCACCGCGCTAGCGATCCGTGCCGGTATCGGCAACGTAGTTCGCGATACTGAAGAACCGGTAGTCGCTCAGCAAATCGGGCGCCGGGAACCCCTCCGGATGAATCCGCCCGTAAATCGGGCTGTCGGGGCGCAGGCCGGCCAGGGTCAGCGCGAGCGTGAATTCGTTGAACGGCGCCATGAACTGGCGCGACACGAAATGCATGCCCCAGTTGAACACCGACGGAAGCTGCTCGGTGCGCAACCACGTGTCCGGGCCGCCCGGCGCCCGCGCGCACAGGTTCTCCGCCCACGGGCTATGTCCTTCCACGATGAGAAAGCCATGCTTCGCGTGGCGTTTCCAGCGGGTCAGGAAATCGATCAGATCCGCAGCCGCCACGTAACCGGGAACGAGCCCTTCCGCGTCGCTGTACGCGACCTTGAACGCGCGCTTGATCTGTTCGAGCCCGATCGGCAACGCTTCCTGATCCGATACCGTCAGGGCCCCCGCATAGTGCTGGTCGATCACCGCGCGCAGGCGTGCCCGATCGACGGTGCGGAGATGGCGCTCGAGGATCGCTTCGGCGGCATCCTTGCGCCGGATGCCCAGCCGACGGTTGTGGACCAGGAACATGAAGGTGTGCAGCAGGTCGCTCAGCCGCGCCGGGCGCACGCTGCCGTCCGGTTGCGTGACGGTCAGGCCGCTGTCGGCCACGGCTTCGTCGTAGCGGTCGGGCTGGGAGATGTCGGCGGCGATCACGCGTACCTGCACGCCGGGGATGTCCTTCAGCGCGGATAGCGTGGCGGCGGCGCGGCCGCGCGCGGATGCGTTGTAGTCGGCGCCGATCACGAGCAGCGGATAGTCGGCGAGGTGCCGGCCGCGCCGCGTCGACGTGATGACGTATTCCGCCAGGCGCTTCACCGCGCTGCCGTCGCCGCAGCCCATGTCGGCGATGCCGGCGGGCTGGCGATCCAGCGGCGTGTCGTCGAACAGCTCGCGCAGGATCTTCGTCGTGATTTCCTGCGACGCCGGCCCCGATCCGGCGCCGCTCGACGCATACACGTTCATCACGCGATCGATGTGGCCGTCGCTGTCGATATCGAGCGGATCGGGGTTGCCGAACAGGAGCTCGTCGAGCAGCGCATACGAACGCAGATACGACGCGGGCAGCCCCGCATAGGGCGCGGCGATCGGACGGTGAATCCGGCCCGACTCGGTGAGGCGCACCTTTCCCTGGTCGATTTCCACCATGCCGAACTTGCCCATCAGCGCCCATGCCGCGTCCAGGACGACAGGGTCCGCCTGTGTCCAGGCGCCCACCGCGACCCCGCCGGGCTGCTCGTCGAGCTTGCCGAGGATGCCGGGCGCCGATTGCACGTACTGGCCATCCGGCTGCCTGTCGAACACCGGCATGTCGAGCGCGACCCAGGTCGGGCCCAGCAGCAGGCCGTCCATCGCCGTGCGCAGCTGTCCGTTCACCTGGCGCTCCAGGTCGGTGGCCGGGGGCGCAAGCTCCGGCCAGCCCGCCACGCAGGCCCGCGCGAGCCGCGCATACAGCAGGCTGTCTTCGGCCGCCACGCGCGTTCGATGACACAGTGCGTGCAGATGCTGGAGCACCGACGTTGCATTCGCCAGTTGCTCGAACAGCGGCCGGGCGTGCTCGACGCACGCGACGACATATTCGCCGGCGGGAGTGAGCGCATATTCGGCGTCTTCGTCGCCGCGATCGAGGGTCAGCCAGCCGGCCAGGCTCAGCAGGTTGAAGGCGCCCCACAGAATCCCGAGGTTACGGGTCGGGTCGGGCTGGCGGGACGCCGCGAACGCGCGCATCGCGCGGGGCGCTCCGGCCCGCAGACCGTCGAACGCACCGGCAAACACCAGGCGTGCCAGCGTCGGCACCAGCACGATGCCGTTGGCCCAGTTGCAACTGCGCGTGTAGGCCATCACGCGTTGCGCGTCGTGCCGGCCGATGCGCAGCGTGGCCGCATGCGTGTGTTGTTCGAGCCTGACGGGCAGTTCCTCGTCGAGCACCTCGACGCCGATCGCGGCGCCGGCCGGCAGGCCGAGCAACGTGCGCGTTTCGTCGGGATAGGCGTCGAGATAGTGTTCGAGCTGCCGGGCCAGCGCGGTGGTGGAATCACCAAGGTCGAATCGGGCGTGCATGTTGGACGGTCTCACAGGATCGAAGGTTGGGCTGCAAAGGTTGAAGGAGCATCCGGATCGGCGTGCGCCACGACCGCCGCCGGCGCGGCGCCGCGAGTACGGGGCGCGAGATGAGCGGCCAGCGCGCGAATGGACGGGTAGTCCCAGACCGCGGACGGATCGACGCTCACGCTGAACGCCTCGCTGAATACGATCGTCATTTCGACGGCGAGGATCGAGTCGAAGCCGATCTCGGCGAACGTCGACTCGCGCGTCAATCGAAGCTTGCGGTGCTTGAGGCGCTCGCCCAGCCACGCGATGAGCCATTGTTCGACGGCATGAACCTGCTGGCGATCGAGCAGGCTCGCCGGCTCGCCCGCGATCGGGGCCGGTGCCGAACCGGCGTCTTCGTCGGCCGGCGTGTCGGGCGCGTCGGGGGTGTCGGGCATGCCGGTGGCCGGGTGCTCGCCGGGATTGGCGTCCAGCAACGGATCGACGAGCTGGCTTGCACCCGGGACCGTTTGCTCGATCGCGCCGATCTCGAGCCCGATCCGCGCGGCCCAGTCGTGCAATTGCGCCGACGTGGTCAGTGCGGATCGCAGGCCGACCTGCCGCTGTGCCGCCTCGATCGCGAGTTCGTACCGGCGCTGCGCCCAGCGCAGCGCGCCGTCACCGATGCGCTGCTGCGCAGCCCCGCGTTCGGTCACCGCGAGCAGCAATCCCCATTGCGCGACCGTGCCGAGCCAGTAATTGACCCAGACGGCGGCATGCGCGGCGCCGCCGAGTTTCGCCGCATTGGCGAGCCCGTCCTGCGACAGTTGGGCGCCAAGCTCGCGCAGCTCCGTGGCCAGCACGCCGGCGCCCAGTGCGCTTTCCAGATAGCGCGGAAGCTCGTCGCTTCCGTTCAGCAGACGGCTGCCGAGGTGAACCAGCAGCGTCTCGGTCGGCCCCTCGAAGATGCGGGTCAGGCGCGCGTCGCGGAAGATCTGCGGCGCGAAGTTGGTCTCGATGTAACCGCGGCCGCCCAGGAACTGCATCAGCTCGTCGGCGGATTGCGACAGCAGCTCGGAGCCGAGAATCTTCGCGATCAGCAGGCAGTCTTCAGGCAACGTGACGCCGAGGTCCAGCTCGGTGGCCAGGTGCTCGACCAGCGCGTCGAGCCCGTCGATGCGGTCGCGCAACTCGCCCAGGCGCAGGCGGCTCAGCGGATTGTCCAGCAGGAGCCCGGTGGCGACCTCGCGCCGCGCCCCGTAGCGATGCATCAGCTGCGCACAGCGCTTCATGCCGCCCACGCTGACGGCGGCGATGCCGAGGCGCGCAATGTTCATCGCGTGCTGCGCCACGGACATGCCCTGGCCGATGTCGCCGAGCCGGCATGCGTCGCTGATCCGCGCCCGATCCAGATGCAGCGAATTCTGGATCATGCCGCGCACGCCCATCGTCAGCTCTTCGGCGCCGATCCGCACGCCCGGCGTGCCGGGTCGCACCGCCAGGCCGACCATTCCCGTGCCGTCGGCCTGCTTCGCGAACACGTTGATGATCCCCGCCCACGCGGACGAGCCGCTCCAGCGCTTGGTGCCGGTGACCAGCCAGTCGCCGGACGCGGTGCGCTGCGCGCGGGAGGCGATCGCGCGGACATGCGAGCCCGCGGCCGGCTCCGTGATCGCGAATGCGGCGAGCATCCGGCCGCTCGCGAGGCTCGGCAGCAGTTCGTCGCGCAACGCGGGCTGCGCGTGCTGCATGATCGGCACGATGCCGAGCGTATTGTTCAGGGCGACGAAAAAAGCCAGCGTCGAATCGATCGCGGCCAGTTGCGCAAACACGCGCGCCATGTCGCGGTGGCCGAGCCCGAGCCCGCCATGCGAACGGTCGACCGGCATGCCGAGCAGGCCCCGGTTGCCGAAGTCGAGCACGATGTGCGGCGGAATGGTGCGTCGCTCGTCGATGGTGCGCGAATCGATCCGCGTGCGGGCGTAGTGCCTGAGCCAGTCGTTCAGTTCGTCCACGGTGGCGGCGTCGTCGCGCCCGCGATCGTTGGCCGTCGGCTTGTCGGCACCGGCGGCCGGGCGCGCGGGCTGCCCGCGATCGGGTGCCGGCGTCTGCGTGCCGGCGTCGACGTCCCACTGCGCGAGGATCGTCAGCGCGCCGTCGTGCAGCTGCGTGCGGCAGGTGCTGCGGCGCACCTTGCCGCTCGACGTCTTCGGCACGCTGCCGGGCGACACCAGCACGATCCTGCTCGGCCCGATGTCGAGGCGGTTCCAGATCGCCTGGCGAATCGCGTCGATGAAGCTGTCGAGATTGCCCTTGCGCTGCGTGCGCTCGACTTCGGCCACGACGATCAGGCGTTCCGCGTCGGCCTGGTCGTCCATGAAGGCCGCGCAGCCATTCGGCACCAGTTCCGGCACGCCGACGATCAGCGCGTACTCGATGTCTTCCGAGTAGTAGTTGCGGCCGGCGAGGATCACCATGTCCTTGAGCCGGCCGGTGACATACAGTTCGTCATCCAGAATGAAGCCGAGATCGCCGGTGCGCATGAATGCCTGGTCGCGGTCGCCGGCCAGCGTGTGCCGGAAGGTCGAATGCGTCTGCTCGTCCAGCCGCCAGTAGCCGGCGGCGACGCTCGGGCCGGCCACGCAGATTTCGCCGATGGTCCGGTCGTCGCACCGGGCGTTGGTCTCCAGGTCGCGCACGATCACCTGCTGTTCGCCGTCGGTGCGGCCCACGCCGACCAGAACCCGCTCGCCCGGGCGGTCCAGCGGTTGCGGCGACACGCCGAGGGTCTCGTTGCGCAACACCACCGATTGCCGCTGGAGCGCGGCCTGGTCGACGCACAGCGTGCGGACCGGGTGCCGTTCCGTGCGGCCGGCGACGTACAGCGTGCCCTCCGCGAGCCCGTAGCACGGCAGGAACCCGTCGGCGGTGAAGCCGGCTGCCGCGAAGCGCTGCGAGAAATCCGTCAGGGTGCTGGCGCGCACCGACTCGGCGCCGTTGTACGCGGCCCGCAGGCACGACAGGTCGAGCGTCGCCAGTTGTTCGTCGGAGATCCGTCGGCAGCACATCCGGTACGCGAAATCGGGCGCGCCCGTCAGGTCCGCGCGGTACTGGCTGATCGCGCGCAGCCACAGGTATGGATGCTGGATGAACCGTTCCGGGGCCATCAGCACGCTGCGGAAGCCGCCGTAGAGCGACGTCAGGATCACGCCGATCAGGCCCATGTCGTGATACGGCGGCAGCCAGCTGACGATCGTGCTCGACTCGTCATACGCAAGCCATTCGCGTATCAGCCCCAGGTTGTGGATCAGGTTCGCGTGACTCACCATCACGCCTTTCGGTGTGCCCGTCGTCCCCGACGTGTATTGCAGAAACGCGATGTGGGACGGCTGCACGCCGGCGGGCGAATCCACGGGAGCCAGCGCCTGCGCGCCGCCGACGTCGAGCAGCGTGCTGCCGGACGCGTCGGTATCGGCGAGCCAGGTCGAGCAACGCGCGTGGTCCTCGGCCGAGCAGAGGATCGTGTCGGCGCCCGCGTTTTCGACGATGCCGGCGATCCGCACCATATGCTGCCTGTTGCGTGGCGGGTAGGCCGGCACCGCGATCGCGCCCGCATACAGGCACCCCATGAAGGCGCCGACGTAATCGAGCCCCGGCCGGCACAGCAGCAGCACCCGGTCGCCGACGTCGACCGCGTTCTGCCGCAGCAGCGCGGCGACCCGGCGGGCGCGCACGTCGAGCTCGGAGAAGGTCATCGATTCGGCCCGTTCCTGCTCGGGCGGCCCGCTCAGGAACACGTAGGCGGTGTGGTCGCCGCGTGTGGCGGCGCGGTTCTGAAGCAATTCGCCAAGCGTAGTCGGCAAGGTCGCAGTGGTCATGATGTCGTCGGAAGAGGAATGAAAACAGCGAGCAGGGGCCCCGCACCGGCCGGCGCCCGTGCGTTGCCGCGGCGGACATCCGGATACGGCTATTCGGCGCGATGGAACAGGTCGATCATGTGCGTCATGCTTTTGAGATGCAGGAAACGCGGCACGACCTTTTCGCTTCTTGCCGCGTAACGGGCCGTCCACTGGTGGGCCAGTGCCTGCGTGGCGGCGGCGTTGCCGCGAACCGCGCGTGCGTCGGCCTCGCGTGCATCGAGGCACGCGCGCGCATGCCGTGCGGCCGACCGGGCGAGCTCGCCGGTGAGGATGCCGTGGTGCCCCAGGGCAAGCCGCGGTGCATGCAGCTGTTCGATGACGTCCAGCGAGTGCCGGTACGCAAACAGGTCCTGAAAGACCAGCGGCAGCCAGTGGGAGGCGTCCTGAAACTCGCCGAGCGCATCCGACACGAAACCGATGTCCAGCTGCGGGCAGTAGTAGCCGAACTGGCAGCGGCTGTGGCCCGGCAGCGCGATCGTGCGGATCTGCATCCCGTCGCCGATATCGAGCTGCGCGCCCGGATTGACCGGGTAGAACGGCAGGTCGGACAACTCGGTGAAATCGGCGCCGGCGGCGGGTTCCCACGACCGTGACGCGTGCTCGTCGAGCTGGCGGATGGTGCGGCACGCCGACGGGCTCTGGAACGCATCGAACGCGTCGGGCGAACCGGACACATGCAGCCACGGCATGCGCGACTTGAGCGTCATCAGCAGGCTGCAATGGTCATAGTGCGAGTGGGTGATCAGCCAGTAGCGCAAATGCCGGATGCCGCCGAAGTCCCGCAGCAGGTCGTGAAGCTGCTGCCATACGAGCGCCGTCATGCCGCTCAGGCCGCCCTCGATCAGCGTCGCGGCCTCGTCGTTGACGATCACGTACAGCGGCACGTCGGCGGTGCCGATCAGCGCCAGCCGCGGCTCGATCCACCCGGGGGATGCGTTCAGCATGTCGTTCAGCTCCGATAGAGCGCACAGGCCCATGTCGCGCCCGCGCCGTAGGTCACGAGGAGGTTGAGCTGGCCGGCCGGCATGCGGCCTTGCTCGCGGGCGAGGGAGAGCGCGACCGGAAACGCCGCGCTCGCCATGTTGCCCAGTTGATCGACGGAAATCATGCAGCGCTCGCGGGGCAGCCCGAGCCGCTCGATGACCGCGTCGAGGATGCGCAGGTTCGGCTGGTGCGGCACGACCAGGCCGATATCGCCGATCGTCAGCCGGTGCTTGTCGAGCATCTGCCGGCACGCGTCGACGATGCGGCGCGTCGCGTCTTCGAACATCGGCGCGCCTTTCATCCGGAAGTGGTGGCGGCCGGCCGCGATGTCGTCCGCGTCGATGAAGCGCGGGCGCCGCGCGCCGGGCGCCTCGGTGGCGAGCAGGTCGAACTGGGTGCCGTCGGCGCCGAGCGTCAGGTCGATCAGCCCGCGCGCCGGCTCGGCCGTCGCCTGCAGCAGCAGCGCGGCGGCGCCGTCGCTCAGCAGGATCGACAGGTTGCGCCCGGCGTTGCTCGTGTCGATGCGCCGCGACAGCGCCTCGGCGCAGACCAGCAGCACGTTGCGATACAGGCCGCTCGCGAGGAAGTGGCGCGCGATCTCGATCCCGTAGAGCCCGCCGCTGCATTGCGCGCGGATGTCGAAGCACGGCACCTCCCGCAAGCCGAGCCGGGGCTGGATGTAGCACGCCTGCGACGGATCGTGATGATCGGGCGACAGCGTGTTGACGATCAGCAGGTCGACGTCGTGCGCCGTGACGCCCGCGTCGGCCATGGCGCGTTCCGCGGCCGGGCAGGCGAGATCCGCCAGATGCTGATCGGGGGCGAGATAACGTCGCGCGACGACACCGGTGCGTTCGCGAATGAACGCGTCGCTGGTGTCGATCATGCCGGCGACTTCGTCGTTGCCGACGATCCGCTCGGGCAGCGCATGGCCGAACCCGGCGATGACGAGACGGGCGCTCATGCCTGACCCTCCTGTTCCGTCACGGCGGCGACCGTGCCGCCCGCATCGGACACGACGGTTTCGCCCCAGCGCCACAATTGCGCACCGAAGCCCCAGCCGGCGCCCGCGCCGGCAATCACGACCTTCGATCCCGGCCGGATCACGCCCTGCCGGATCGACTCGGCCAGCGCGAACGGCACGGCGGCCGACACGAGGCACGCGCAATCGGCCACGCGAATCACGTACTGATCGGACCTGAGCCCGAGCCGCTGCGCCCATGAGCGCACGAGCAGCGCGGACGGCTGGTGGAACACCATCGCATCGACGTCGGCGATGCCGGTGCCGCTCCGGTGCAGCAGGCGCTCGACGATGTCGGGAATGGCCACCGGCATGAAGCGCGAGATCGCCTCCTGCGCTTCGGGCTTGAGCGTGAAATACACGCCGAACGGGTTGTCGGCGCCGGTTTCCGCGTCGTCGTCGGCCGCGGCCTGCGCATTGCGCCACTGCATCGTCACGAGGTCGTAGCGGGTGGCGTCGCTGTGATATGCGGCATCCAGCCAGTCGGCGCCGTCGGGGTCGGCCGGCTCCGCGACGAGCACGGCCGCGGCCGCGCCGTCGCCGAAGTTCGTCGACGACTTGCTCGTGTAGTCGACCACCGCCGACATGCGCTCCGACGAGCACACCAGCGCCCGTTTCACGCGCCCCTGCTTGATGAGGTTGGCGGCGAGCTGCAGTTGCAGCACGAAGCTCGCGCATTCCATCTCGATATCGGCATCGAGCGCGCGCGTGGCGCCGAGCCGGTCGCGCAGCGCGCGCGAGAGCCGCGGCGCGAACCGGCGCCGGCCGTCGGCGAGCGACACGAACGGCGACGTCATGTTGAACAGCACCAGGTCGAGTTCGGCGGGCTCCACGCCGGCACGCGCGAGGGCATCGCGGGCCGTGCGCTCGGCCAGCGCCAGCTCGGATTCGCCGGCATCGGGGTCGATCATGTGGCGCGATTCAATGCCCCAGAATTGCCACCATTCCGCCGGAATGGGCTCGACGCCCGCAAAGACGGGATCGTCGTTGGGGACCTGGCGTGCCGGCAGGCGGCAGGCGAGACTTGCGATTCGGACGTTGTGCACCGTCAGACCTCCATCGTGCTGCAGGCGATGCGCGGCCGGAACGGATCCAGTGTCATGGCGATCACCGTCCGTTCATCGTCGCGCAACGAAATCGAATCTGCGACGCGCGACGCGAGCCACGCGGGCAGCTGGAACGGGTTCGGAATCTCCGCCGGACCGGTGACGACGTCGACGCGGAAAGCATCCCGCGCGCCGGTGGCGATCGACGGCCATCCGCCCAGCCACGATTCGCAGAACAGCGTGGCGGCACGCCGGTCGATGCGGCTTTGCGCCGCGTCGAGCATTGCGTTGACCGCGGCGCCCGCATTGGCCGGTTCGGCGTCGAACCGGCCGGTGGTGCGATCGAACCGGCTTTCGAAGCGGGCCAGCGACAGGCTGCCGTTCACGCGCCGGGGCGCAAGCGCGTCGAGCGTCGCGAACGGCGGGGAATCGAGATCCGCGTAGCGGCTCGCATAAGCGCGGTCATGGCCAGACGGCGTCAGCACGATCGCGCCCGCACCGTCGGCGAAGCCGCTCTCGGCCACCTGCTCGACGTCCGCGAGCGCTTCCGCGCGAACGACGAGCGCTCGCCGATAGCCGAGCTGCCGGCAATGGCTTTGCGCGAGATCGAGTGCGAGCGTCCAGTCCGCATCGAGCAGATCGAACACGGCCGCATGTCGCGCACGCAGGTCGCGCTGCACGGGGTGCGCCAGCCGCGGGCCCGCGATCGACGGGGCGTCCGCCATCCGGCTGGGGGAGATCGACAGGCTGACGATCAGATCCAGTTCCGACGGCAGGCAACCGGCTTGTTGCAGCGCCTGCCTGGCCGCCTTGATCGCGTAGTCGTTCGCGCAGGATTGCGCGGTGATCGCGGGGGCCGGAATGGCCGCCGCGGCGCCGAGAATTTTCATAGGATTTCTTCGCTTTGGACTGCTTGATTCAGGGAACGCGCCGCGCCATGACCCGCCTGCCGGAGCACGGCGCGCCGCAATTTGCCCGATTCGTTGCGCGGTAAACCGGCGTGATAGGCCACGCGATGCGGGCACTTGTATGGCGCAATCACGCTTTTCACGTGCTGCTGAAGCTGCGTCGTCAACGCATCCGAGCCGTCGACGCCCGGGCGCAGCACCACGTGCGCGCAGATGAGCGTGCCGCCCCGTTCGTCGACCTGCCCGACGACGCCGCATTCGGCGATATCCGGATGGCGCAGCAGCGCCTGCTCCACTTCGCCGGGCGACACCGTGTAGCCGGAGGTGATGATCATGTCGTCCGCGCGTGCCTGGTAGAACAGATAGCCGTCCTCGTCCAGGTAGGCGCTGTCGCCCGTCAGGTTCCAGCCGTGCTTGACGTAGTCGCGTTGCCGCGTGTCGTTCAGGTAGCGGCATCCGGTCGGCCCCTGCACGGCCAGGTAGCCGATCTCGTAGGGCGGCAGGCACTGGCCGTGCTCGTCCACGACGGCAACGCGGTAACCGGGCACCGCCTTGCCGATCGCACCGTCCTTCGTGCCGGTGTCGCCCGTCGACGCGAAGATGTGCAGCATCTCGGTCGACCCGATGCCGTCGATCAGGTGCAGGCCGGTGCGGATCTGCCACGCATCGCGTGTCCATGGCGGCAGCGCTTCGCCCGCCGACACGCATTTGCGCAGGGACGAGATGTCGCACGGGTCACGCTGGTCGAGATGATCGAGCATGGCCCGATAGGCCGCCGGCGCCGTAAACAGGATGCTGACCCGATGCCGCTCGACGGCGGCCAGCAGCTGTTCCGGGCCCGCTTTCGGCAACAGCACGACGCTCGCGCCGACGCTGACCGGAAACAGCAGCAGCGCGCCGAGGCCGAACGTGAACGCGAGCGGCGGCGATCCGCAGAAGACGTCGTCGGCCGTAGGCCGGAGCACGTGCTGCGGAAAGCAGTGGCAGGCCGCCATCACGTCGCGATGAAAATGGACGGTTGCCTTCGGTTCCCCGGTCGTTCCCGACGTGAACGCGATCAGGCAGGGATCGTCCGCGCGTGTTTCGGCGGCCGCGAATGCCGCCGAATGGCCGTCGAGCCAGCGCGCGTGCGGATGCGTGTCGTCCGTGTCGTAGCGTCGAACGTCGCCGCGCCACTGCAGGCTCGTCATCGCCGCGTCGAGTTCGGCGGACAGCCCGGCTTCGCAGATGACGTGCGTGACCCGGGCCCGCCCGATGATGGTCGACAGTTCTCCCGCGCGCAGCTTCGGCATCGTTGCGACGGCGACGCCGCCGGCCTTGACCACGCCGAACCACGCGGCGGCCAGCATCGGGTGATTCGCGCCGTGCAGCAGCACCCGATTGCCGGCCACGAGGCCCCCGTCATGGACGAGCAGGTTGGCGATCCGGTTGGCGGCATCGCGCAATTCGCGATACGACCACGTGATGCCCGACCCGGTCGTGATCGCCACGCGATCGCCCCAGCCGCGCTCGTCGACGGCGGTATCCAGCAGCGCGGCGGCGCAATTGAGAAACGGCGGAAACTGCAGCCCCGGCAATTCGAAGACGAACGTCGGCCAATCCTCGGCAGGGGGCAAATTCGCGCGGCAAAAGTCGTCCATCGTCAGCGCTCGCAAGAGTGTGAGTTCGAAGTTCGCGATAGCGGTGCGGTGCAGCGTGGGCCGTGCGCCATGACCGGACGCAGCCCGCGCAGCCTGAGTCGCGATGCCAAAGAGATGTGGTCGGGGCGGCAGGCATCTGCCGCCGAGCGACGCACGGCGTGCCCGGTCAACCGGATGAAGGCTGGCCGGTTTCGGTGGAGTGATATCGTCTCATTTGATTTTCAAAATAAACAATAATCGATCGGTTTAATTCAAATTCGCCTGAATCTGAAATTCGTCGATCAATCTGGTCGGCGTCAAAAAAATCCTGGCGCAAGCTTAGCGGAAGCAATATTGAAAAGTAAATGGAAGAATCGATGGATGATTGTGATTATTGATTGAAATCGATTCCATTGATCATCGTCATTTTTTAATTAATCTATTCCGGTAAATCATCTCGCGATTTATTGACTCCGGCGGAGTCTGGCTGCCGCAACGCTGAATAAAGCGTCGCGGAGTTCACCGGCGCGAAACGCGCGTCGCTTCATGAAGCGGATTGCTTTGCGCGAAAAAAACGGAAGCTCCGCGCTTTCGAGCGTAGCGGAGCTTTGAATCGGTTTGAACGGGGAATCAGGGATGCGGGCGCCGCGGTCTCGCGTTGCGCCCTTGGTTTTTTTGTAATTATATTGGCGAATATTCAATAATGAACGGGGAATGAGAATTTCCCGATTATGAAATTCGTGCGCGGCCTAGCTGTCAAGCACGGAAAGATTTTCCGGCAATGTTTGCTTGAACATCGCGAGAATCCTGCGCGCCGCCTTCGGCGGCAACTCGATCGCATGTCGCACCGCCGCGGCGATCAACACCATCGTCAATTCCGAGAACGCCGCCAACTGCGCGTCGGGCACCGCCGGTGCGAGATCCCGCAGTGCATCTGTCAACAGCCCCGCCAGAAACTCGCCGTCCGCCCGGTCGAGCGCCTGCAGTGCGCGGTCGGCCTGCGTGGCCCGCCAGATGTCGCGCATCAGCGGCTCGTCGACGAACATCCGGTAATAGCTGTCCGTGATGCGGGCGAGCGTGGCGTGCAGGTCGTCGAGCGACTTCATCGCGGCGAGATCGCGCCGCACGCAGTCGTGCCCGGCTTCGTTGTAGCGCTCCGCGAGCGTGCCGATCACGGCCGCCTTGTCCGGGAAGTACTGGTACAGCGAACCGAACGAGATGCCCGTGCGCTCGACGATGTCGCTCATCCGGAACGCGTCGCAGCCTTTCTCGATCATCACCTCCGACGCGCTCGCGAGAATGCGCTCGAACCGCTCGCGGCTGCGTTGCTGCGTCGGTACCAGCCGCGCGCGCGCCGGGGTATCCGATGCCGCTGCCGCCGCGTCGGGCTCGTCGTTTTGCCCCGATTTTTGTCGGCCCATGCCGCCTCCAGAAAAACTTGACGTTGCTAATGCGAGAGTCTATCGTGTTTTCGAAACGCGAGACATTCTCGCATTTTGGTCAAAGGAGACGGTCATGTCGGCACTTCCCACCCTCATCGTCGGCGGTTCGGGCAAGACGGGCGCCCGCGTCGATGCACGGCTGCGCGCGCGCGGCATCGCGACGCGGCCCGTGTCGCGCACGTCGGCCGTCCGCTTCGACTGGACGGCGCCCGAGACGTGGCCCGCCGCGCTCGCGGGCGTGTCGGCCGCGTACGTGACCTACCAGCCCGATCTGGCGGTCGTGGGCGCGGTGGAGGCGATCGCCGCGTTCGCGCGGCTGGCGCGGGAAAGCGGTGTCGAGCGCGTCGTGCTGCTGTCCGGGCGCGGCGAGCCGCGCGCGCAGGCCGCGGAGGCCGCGCTGCAGGCGTCGGGCGTGGGCTGGGGCGTGGTGCGCGCGAGCTGGTTCAACCAGAACTTCTCCGAGGGCTACCTGATCGACGGCGTGCTGGCGGGCGAAGTCGCGTTGCCGGCCGGCGCGGTGCGCGAGCCGTTCGTCGATGCGGACGACCTCGCGGACGTCGCGGTGGCCGCGCTCACCGATGCGCGCTTCGCGAACCGCGTGATCGAGGTCACGGGCCCGCGCGCGCTGACGTTCGCCGAAGCGGTCGGCGAAATCGCGCGGGCCGCCGGCCGGCCGGTCGTCTATCGCGAGATTCCGGCCGATGCGTTCGCGGCCGGATTGCGCGAGGCCGGCGTACCGGAGCCGGTCGTCGTGCTGCTCGACGATCTGTTCGGCGTGGTGCTCGACGGGCGCAACAGTGCGGTGACGCACGGCATCGAAGCGACGCTCGGGCGGCCGGCACGCGACTTCGCCGACTATGCGCGCGCGACGGCCGCGACCGGCGTGTGGAGTGCACGATCATGATCGCGTTCGTGACGCCCGTCTTGCTGTGGGGCTCGGCCATCGGCTGCGGGCTGATGGCCGGCGTGTACTTCGCGTTTTCGACGTTCGTGATGACGTCGCTCGGGCGGATCTCGCCGCATGCCGGCGTGGCTGCGATGAACGCGATCAACGTCGACATCGTGCGTTCGCCGTTCATGCCGCTGTTCCTCGTCACGACGCTGATGGCGCTGGCCCTGGTCGTGATCGCGCTGCTCGATCGCGGCCAGCCGGGGGCGATGGCGGCGCTCGCGGGCGGCGTGCTGTACGTGTTCGGCATGTTCGCGGTGACGATGGCCGTCAACGTGCCGCTCAACGATGCGCTCGCCGCGGCCGATCCGTCGACCGCGCACGGCGCCGCGCTGTGGACGCGTTACGTGCACGACTGGACGAGGTGGAATCACGTGCGCACGGTCGCGTCGGCCGCCGCATGCGTGTTCTTCATCGCGGGGATCGCGGCGCGGTAGCGTCCCCCGTCGCGCACGGCCACGCGCTACGCGTAAAACGCCGACGGCGACACGCCGAAATGCCGCTTGAACATCGCCGAGAACGCGCTCTGGCTGCTGTAGCCGTGATCCATCGCGACGGTCAGCACCTTCTCGCCGTGCGCGAGGCGCTTGAGCGCGAGCAGCAGCCGCGCCTGCTCCCGCCAGCGGCGGAAGCTGAGCCCCGTCTCGCGCCGGAACGCGCGATGCAGCGTACGGACCGACAGGCCGAGCCGGTCTGCCCATTCGGTGATCGTGCACGGATCGTCGGGCGCGGCGACGAGCGAGTCGCAGATCGTCCGCAGCCGTGCGTCGTGCGGCCACGGCAGGTACAGCGGCAGCAGCGGCGCGACCGTCACCTCGGCGAGCAGCAGGTGCATCAGGTGATCGTGGCGCGAGCCCGGCGCGTAGTCGAGCGGCACGTCGACCGCGGCGAGGATCAGCTCGCGCAGCAGCGGATGCACTTCCACCACGCAACTGCGCGCGGGCAGGTGCTCGACCGTGCCCGGTTCGACGAACACGGTGCGCATCTGCACGTCGCCGCTCATCTGCACCGTGTGGTCGAGGCCGGCTTCGAGCCACACGCCGCGCGTGGGCGGCACGACCCACGACGCGCCCTCGGACTGCACGTGCATCACGCCCTCGATCGCATAGAGCAGTTGCGCGCGGCGATGGCAGTGCGTCGGTATCGACGTGCCGTGCGGGTACGCCGCCGCCATCGCCGACACAGGCATCGGCGTCGATTCGTAGCGCAGGTGCGCAAGCGGCGGGGTGGGCTCGAGTGTCCGATTGGCGACAAGTCCTGACATTTTGGCGTGAGACAGGCAGTTGGGCGGGCGGGCACGATGGCGTTCCGATTCACGCTCGCACCCTGCCACGATATTAATCCGTCAAACGCGATGAACAAGCCTCCTTTTCTGTTTCCCTTCTGCGCGATCGCGCTGTGGGCCGGCAACGTGGTCGTGTCGAAGCTGTCGGCATCGACGATCGACCCGTCGGCGATCACGTTCTACCGGCTGCTGCTCGCCGTCGCGCTGATGAGCGTGTTCACGCTGCGCCCCGCATGGCGCAACCGCGCGGCGCTCGTCGCGCACCTGCCGAAGCTCGCGGTGCTCGGTTTTCTCGCGATGGCGCTGTTCCAGAGCCTGTCCTACGAGGCCGCGAAAACGACGAGCGCGACCAACATGGCGATCATCACGGCGCTCGTGCCGCTGATGACGATGGCGCTCAGCTCGCTGCTGCTCGGCGATCCGCCGGGGGCCGGCATGATCGGCGGCGGGGTGCTGTCGCTCGCGGGCGTCGTCTACCTGATCGCCGAGGGGCACCCGACGACGATCGCCGCGCGCGGCGTGCACGCGGGCGACCTGCTGATGCTGGCCGCGTCGGCCGCGTATGCGCTGTACGGCGTGCTGCTCAAGCGCTGGCGCATCGGCGCGCTGCCGGCGTGGCAGTCGACCTACGTGCAGGCGCTCGCCGCGCTCGTCTTCATGGTGCCGATGCTGCTGCGCCTGCCCGCGCAGGCGGCGTGGCCGACCCGCGCGAGCGTGCCGCTGATCCTGTATGCCGGCGTGCTGGCGTCGGTCGTGCTGCCGTACCTGTGGATGCAGGGCGTGCGGCTGCTCGGCCCGAGCCGCTGCGCGATGTTCATGAACCTGCTGCCGGTGATGACGGCCGGCGGCGCGATCGTGCTGCTCGGCGAATCGCTGCGGCTGTATCACCTGATCGGCGGCGGCGTGGCGCTCGTCGGCGTGGCGATCGCGCAGCGGTTCCCGTTCCACGCGAGTGCGTCGCAGGGAGTACGGCAATGAGCGGCGACCGCGACATGCAGAACCTGATGGCGGCGCTGCCGGACGCGCGCGCATCCGTCGACGGTCCGGCGCTCGCGCATCAGCTCGAACGGATCGCGACCGCGCTCGAGGCACTCGCGGGCACCGGCCGGCCGGCGGCCGTCGATTTCGACGCGGCCGTCGCGTTCCGCTGGCGCGGTTTCGACGGCGGGCCGCGCACGGCGCCGCTCGAACCGGTCGCGGCGCCTGCGCTGACAACGTTCGATGCGCTGCGCAACGTCGAGCGTCAGGTGGCGATCGTCGAACGGAACACGCGGCAGTTCGTGCGCGGGTTCGCGGCCAATCACGTGCTGTTGACCGGCGCGCGCGGCACCGGGAAGTCGTCGATCGTGAAAGCATGCCTGCACGCGTTCGCGCCGCACGGGCTGCGGCTGATCGAGGTCGGCAAGGAGCGGCTGAGCGATCTGCCGGCGATCGTCGAGCTGGTGCGTGCGCGGCCCGAGCGGTACATCGTGTTCTGCGACGACCTGTCGTTCGAGGCCGGCGAGACCGGTTACAAGGAGCTCAAGACAGTGCTCGACGGCTCCGTCGCGAGCGATCTGTCGAACGTGCTCGTGTACGCGACGTCGAATCGCCGCCATCTGATGCCCGAGCAGGCGAGCGACAACGCGAACGTGTCGCGCGCGGAGAACGGCGAGCTGCATCCGGGCGACGCGGTCGAGGAGCGGATTTCGTTGTCCGAGCGCTTCGGGATCTGGGTGACGTTCTACGGGTTCACGCAGGATGCGTACCTGGCCGTCGTCGAAAGCCGGCTCGGCGAAGCCGGGTTCGATGCGGAGCAGATCCGCGCGGCGCGCGAACCGGCGCTGCAGTGGGCGCTGGAACGCGGTGCGCGGTCGGGGCGGATTGCCGGGCAGTTCGTGCGGGATTACCTCGGGCGGCTGGCGGACGAACGCGACGCGGACGAACCCGCGCACGCGCGGCGCGCGGGTTGAGCGGGGCGTTACAGCACCCGCTCCGACAACACGCGGAACGCAACATCCGGCACGACGAAGCACAGCGGTTCGCCGGTCGTGCCGATCCGCGAGAGGAAGGCGCCGCCGCCGACCGGTTCGACCGGTTTCAGCGGCCGCACCGCATCGATGTCGATCGGCAGGTCGATCGAAGCATGGGCGAGGCCGTCGCAGTCCGCGACATGCGCGACGGCCGCGTGCTGCAGCGACAGGTAGGCGACGGCGTCGCGCCAGCTTCCGAAGAACGGCGCGAACGCGGCGGGTAGCGTGTCGTCGTTCGATACGGCCGCCGAGCAGTGGAAATCGGGCGCGCTTCCGGTTCCGCCTGACAGCAGTGTTCGATAACGTCCGTCCTGCACGGCATGGGTGAAACGCGCGGCGAGATGCGACGGCAGCGCGTCGCTGAAGAGCCGGCTGCCAAGCGCATAGAGCGGATGATCGAACACGTTCTTCACGAACAGCACCGTGCGATCGGCCGGCACGCCACCCGGCAGCGCATCGACGTAAAGCCGCCAGTTGCTTTGCAGCGGCGACGGGAACACGCGTCGCAGCGGGCCCGCGATACGCGGGCCGAAATGGCGGTGCGCATAGGTGAGGATCGTAAACGGCGTGCGGCCGTCGCGGCTCGCGAGCGTGACGCCGCGCGGCACCAGGTGCGCGACGGCGGCGACATCGACGAGCCAGGTGCAGTACACGACGTTCTCGACTTCGCTCGCGAGTTGCAGGAACGGCAGCTGCGACAGCAGCGCGCGGCGTGCGCGCAGCAGCGGGCGGCTCGCGACGAGCCGGTTGGCGAGGCGGCCGACGGGACCGGCGGACGGGTAAACGAAGGCGTTGTCTTGGCGCATGACCGGCATTGTGCCGATGTCGCGGAGCGGGCGGAAGAGGCGCCTTCGTCGAAACTGTCGGTGGCCGCCTTTGCCGATCGGAGATCATGCCCTCGAGGGCCGGTTCAAGGTCGAGCGGTCACGGCCTCGAGCGCAACGTCACATCGGCATTCGGTGTCGCGCCAACCTTTTCCAGTGCGGCAACCGCGGCGTCATTGCCTTGCAGGATCGCGTTCTGCAGTGCGGTGCGGCCGAGCGCATCGACGTGATCGGGGTTCGCACCGTGTGCGACGAGTACCGGCAGCATGTCGAGGCGGCCGAACAGCGCGGCGAACGACAGCGCCGTTTCGCCGGCGTGATTGGTCTGGTCGATCGGGCAGTGCGTGTCGGCCAGCCGCTTCGCGATCGCGGTCTCGCCCTTGAACAGCGCGCCCATCAGGGCCGTGTTGCCGTGACGATCGCCGAGGCACGGGTCCGCGCCGTTGCGCAGCAGATAGTCGAGCGTTGCGGGCTGGTCGCGATAGGCGGCCAGGATGACCGCCGTATAACCTTCGCGTGTCGTTGCGTCGATCGGATAGCGCGCGTCGACGAGTGCCTGCAGGATGTCGATGCGACCGAGGCGCGCGGCGGCAAACCATGCGTCGTCATAGCGGCGCAGGTCGGCGTGCGCATCGGGGTGCGGCACGGCCGCGGGCGGTGCGGTTTGTGCGCAGGCCGCGAGCACGACGGCTCCGGTGATTGCGAGCGCGCGGGAGAGGGCGGTTCGGAGTCGATTCTTCATCAGCAATGCGCGCCGCGCATGGCCGCGCGGCGCAATCGGATCGATGGGTCGGGACGCGAAGGCCGCACCGGCAGCCTTCGCGGGGTTGCCCGATCAGTTCTCGACGAGTTTGTCGGCGAGCGATTTCACGCGGGTCAGGTCGGCGTGCGTGGCACGCGCCAGGCGCGTCCCGTAGTCCGCATCGGCCTTGTAGAAGTACGACAGCATCGCGTACTTGTTCGCGTCGTTCGTCACGTGGTTCAGGTCACCCGACAACGCGGTCACCAGATCTTGCCGCTCCTGCGCGGGCAGCGTGCGGTAGTACTCGCCCGCCTGCCGGAAGTTCAGCGTCTTGCGGATCGCGACTTGTTGCGTCGTGCCGGCAAGCGGCGTCTGGACCGACTTGTAACGCGGATTCTGCGCGAGTTCGTTCAACGCCGACGGCTCGTAGTTCACTTCGCCCTTGCGGTCGCCGAAGTTCATCGCGCCGTCCTGGTTGTTGTTCGTGACGGGCACGCGCGGACGGTTGATCGGCAACTGGTTGAAGTTCGCGCCGAGGCGGTACATCTGCGTATCGGCGTACGAGAACATCCGGCCCTGCAGCATCCGGTCTTCCGACGGCTCGATGCCCGGCACCATCCGCGACGGGGCAAAGGCGGATTCCTCGGTCGACTCGAAGTAGTTGTCCGGCACGCGGTTCAGCGTCAGCGTGCCGATCTTGCGCTCCGGCACGCCGGTCCATACCTTGGTGTCGTCGAGCGGGTTGAAGTCGAACGCGTCGAGCTCGGACGGCTTCAGCACCTGGATGTAGAGATCCCACTTCGGTGCGTTGCCCGCCTTCAGTGCGCCATACAGATCGTTCGTCATCAGGTTCCAGTCGGCACCGATCGAACCGGGAATGTCCTTCGGGCGCAGCCCGTGCATCCCTTGCGCGCTTTTCCAGTGGAACTTCACGTACGTGTACTTGCCGTCGGCGTTGACGAACTTGAATGCGTGCACGCCGTAGCCGTCCATGTTCCGGTACGAATCGGGCATGCCCTCGATCGAGTACAGCCGGGTCAGCATGCTGGTTGCTTCGGGCGCGTGCGCGAAGAAATCGAACGCGAGGTTCGCATCCTGCACGCCGGTGACCGCGCTCGGCTTGTTCGCGTGGACGAAGTCAGGGAACTTGATCGCGTCGCGGATGAAGAAGATCGGCAGGTTGATCCCGACCAGATCCCAGTTGCCCTGTTCCGTATAGAACTTCACGGCGAAACCGCGCGGATCGCGCGCCTGCTCGGGCGAGCCGCGATAACCCATCACGGTCGAGAAGCGGACGAACACGGGCGTCTTCGTGCCGGGCGTGAAGACCTTGGCCGTCGTCAGGTCGCTGATGTCGGCGCTCGGCACGAATTCACCGAATGCACCGGTGCCGCGGGCATGCACGACACGCTCGGGGATGCGTTCGCGATCGAAGCGCTGGAGTTTTTCGATGAGATGCGAGTCTTGCAGGAGCACCGGCCCGTTCGGCCCGGCTGTCTGCGAATTCTGGTTGTCGCCGACGGGCGAGCCGTTGTCGCGCGTCAGTTCGGCTGCATGTGAGGAAGAGGCCAATGCAACGCAGGCCGCGGCAATCATGCTCTGCAAGAAGCGATTCGCGGTGTTTGACATATCGATGAGGTTCCTTGGATGAAATTCGGGGGAAGACCCCGCCGAACTGTAGTCTCGTCGACATGCGCGATGCCAATTGAATCTCTCTAATTGAGTGATAGGTGATCGTTGTTTATCGCAGATGATTCGGCTAACTAAGTTATTTCATGGCAGGCCGCCGGGCAGCAGGACAACGCGATACGGGCCACGGATGCTCTATCGATCTAAAGCCGTTCGGTACATGCATGGAACCGGATCGACGACGCGACGACCATGCCGACTGCAAAGCCGCTGAAGAGGCTCGACAACGCGCGCGATAGCAGCGGCGGCGCGAGGTGCACCACCGCAGCCGTCGGTGGCCCGCGTCGTCAATACGCCGATTCGGCGCCGCCCTGGTCGGTGACGATCGCCACCCCCGAGCTCGTACCGAGCCGCGTCGCGCCGGCTTCGATCATCGCCAGCGCGGCCGCGCGGTCGCGCACGCCGCCCGATGCCTTCACGCCGAGGACGGGGCCGACCGTGCGGCGCATCAGCGCGACATCCGCGAGCGTCGCGCCGCCGTGGCCGAACCCGGTCGACGTCTTCACGAACGCGACGCCGAGATCGCGGCACATCTCGCACACGCGCACCTTCTCGTCGTCGGTCAGCAGCCCCGTTTCGAGGATCACCTTGAGCGGCACCGCACCGCAGGCACGGTGCACGGCTTCGATGTCGGCCTTCACGTCGTCGGCGCGGCCGCTCTTCAGCGCACCGATGTTGATCACCATGTCGATCTCGCCGGCGCCCGCCGCGATCGCGGCGGTGGCTTCGAATGCCTTGGCGGCCGACAGCCCCGCGCCGAGCGGAAAACCCACCACGGCGCAGACGAGCACGCCGGTATCGGCCAGCTCGCGCGCGGCGAGCGGCACGTTCGCCGAATTCACGCAGACCGAGTAAAAGCGATGCTCGGCCGCCTGGCGGCAGAGGTCGCGGATCTGCGCGTCGCTCGCGTCGGGCGCGAGCAGCGTGTGATCGATGGTTTGAGCGAGTTGGGCGTTGGAAAGCGGCATGTTTCAGGACTCCACGGATCGTGTGCCGGAAGGGCACACGGAAAGTTGATGTTTTCACATCGGTTTGTTACAAATACGACATTCCGGCCGGGCCCGCGCGCCCGGCACGACAAGCGACGGACGCGGCGCGCACGCAGGATACTGGCATGGAAACGAAGAAGGGCGAACGAATCAAGACGCTGATGAACGTGCTGCAAGGGCAGAACGCGATTCATCTGAAGGAAGTCGCCGAGCTGTTCGGCGTATCGGAAATGACGATCCGCCGCGATCTCGCGGACAACCCGCACGGCCTCAGCCTGATCGGCGGCTACGTGACCCGCCACTTCGCAGCGCAGCGCAGCGACATCGGCGAGTACGTGGTCAGCGCCGAGAACGACCGGCAGACCGAGGAGAAGCGCCGCATCGGCAAGCTGGCCGCGCAGTTCGTGACGACCGGCGACACGATCTTCGTCGACTGCGGCTCGACCACGCCGTTCGTCGTCGACTTCATTCCGGACGACCTCGAATTCACCGCCGTCTGCAATTCGCTGAACGTGTTCGCGAAGCTGCAGCAGAAGCCGCATTGCAGCGTGATCCTGTGCGGCGGTGCGTACCATCGCAAGAACATGGTGTTCGAGTCGGTGGCCGAGACGGGCATCCTCGATACGGTGCGCGTGTCGAAGGCGTTCATCTCGGCGGCCGGCGTGAGCGACCGCTGCGGCGTGACCTGCTTCAACTTCCACGAAGTCGACGCGAAGAAGAAGGTGATGGAACGCGCGCAGAACCGCTTCCTGCTCGTCGACCATACGAAGTTCGACGAAGTGCGCGCGGCCTATTTCGCCGAGCTGACCGACTTCAACTACGTGATCTCGGACGGGCAACTGAGCAGCCGCTACGAAACGACGATCCGCGAACACGGGATCGCGCTCGTGACCTGACGCCGCGCGCGCGGGCATCGCGCTTTGCATCGCATCAGGCATGGCGGGCTTCCGCCGCGCTCAGGTAGCCGGTGACGACCTCGAAGCGGCGCGTCGCGCCCGGCGCGAGGGTCGCGACATGGCCCTTGCGGCGCTCGGCCTGATAACCCTCCGGCTCGCAGGTCGACGGCAGCGCGAATGCGGCGACCTGCTGGTCCGCGTTGTGCAGGATCCAGCGCGTCGCATGCGGGAATTGCTCGGGGCGGTACGCAGTGTGGAATGCGCCGCCGTCCGGATGCGCGAGCCGGAAATGCGCGACGCCGCCGGCATCCGTTTCCGCCTCGTTCATGAAGAACACGATCTCCGGGTCGTACAGCGCGGGCGCATCGAGCGTGTGAAGCCGTTGCGGTTCGCGCGCGAGCGTGGCCGTGTAGTCGCGCCATGCGGCGGTCGGCTTCACGTGCGCGGGCACGCTGTCGCGCAGCCGCAGCCCGTTGTGCGGCAGCGACTGCACGAAACGGCCGCCGGGCACGTACGCGTAGTTCAGGTGCGCCATGTACATCAGGTCCATCGGCGCGCCGCCGAGATTCGTCACGTCCATCGAGATCGTCATCTGTGCGTCGTGCTCCGTGAGCCGCACCGACGGACGCGCCATGTAGTGGCTGCCGAAACCCTGCACGTATTCGTACTCGCCGGTCACTTCGACGAACGTACCGCGCGCATCCGCGCCGATGACCAGGCTCGCGCGGTCCATCGGCGCGCACGGCATCTCGCCGTGCAGCGCATGCGTGTCGTCCGGCCCCGGGCAGCCGTTGCGCAGCAGCCCGCTGTGGAACATGAAGCAGCCGTAGGTATCGATGATCGAAGCCGCGCGTTTCGGTTGCCGGAACATGTGCTTCATCGTCAGGTCGCGGCCGTCGAACGCGGCGGCCCAGATCATCTGGCCGAGATACGGCAGCACGACGAGATGGCCGCGCCGGTTCTCGAGCTTCAGCGCCTCGACGCCGGACGGATACGCGAACGCGGTGACGGTCAGGCCGTCGGTGCGGTACAGCGTGCGCGGCGTGTCGCGGAAGTCGTCGCGCCGCAGTTCGATTTCGCCTCGCATGCTCATGCTCCCGACGTGTTGCGCGTGGCGGCGTAGCGCGCGGATGCGTGGCCGTCGGCGGTTGCGTCGGGCGTTGCGGCCGGCAGGTGGCGCAGGCAGTAGAAGCCGTAGTAGACGATCACGACGAAGCAGGCGAGCGGCACGACGAACGCGAGCTGCATGTTGCCGCCCGTGTGGTCGGAGATCAGCCCCTGGATCAGCGGCACGACCGCGCCGCCGACGATGCTCATCACGAGGATCGAGCCGCCGTATTCGGTGTCCTTGCCGAGCCCGTCGATCGTGAGGCCGTAGATGGTCGGCCAGCACGGGCCGAGGAACACGCTCACGCCCACGGCCGCATAGACGGCCGTGATGTTGTGCACGCTGATCGTATACGCGAGCAGCGCGATGCACAGGATGCCGTAGACGATCAGCACCTTGGCCGGGCCGACGCGCTTCATCACGAGCGTGGCGACCAGCTTGCCGACGAAGAACGCGAAGAACGTCGCGAGCAGGTAGTGCGACGCTCCGCGCTCGGTGAGGCCGCCGATCTGCATCGCGAGCCGGATCGTGAAGCTCCACACGCCCACCTGCGCGCCGACGTACAGGAACTGCGCGACGACGCCCGCGACGAAGCGCCGGTTGCCGAACAGGCGCGCGAGCGTGCCGCGCGCGTCGATCCGGTGCGTGGCCGCGCCGGGGCCGTTGCCCTTGCAGGCCGGGTAAGGCGTGAGCGCGAACACGATGAACACGGCGACGAGCACGACGATCAGCCACTTGTACGGCTCGAGCGTGGCCTGGATCATCGCGAGCTGGTGCACGTGGGCGTCGGCCGCCGACATCGCGGCAAGCTGCGCGTGCGACGCATCGCCTTCCTTGAAGATCAGGAAGCTGCCCATGTAGACGCCGGCCATCGCGCCGAACGGATAGAACGTCTGAGAGATGTTCAGCCGCCGCGTGCTGGTTTCGCGCGGGCCCATCAGCGTCGAATACGAGTTCGACGCGGTTTCGAGGAACGACAGGCCCGCCGCGATCACGAACAGCGCGACGAGGAACATCCCGTACTTCGCCATCGACGCGGCCGGGAAGAACAGCAGGCAGCCGGTCGTGTAGAGCAGCAGGCCGACCAGGATCGTCGTCTTGTAGCTGAACTTCTTCACGACGGTCGCGGCCGGAATCGCGAGGAAGAAGTAGCCGAGATAAAACGCGGACTGCACGAACGCGGATTCGAAATCGGACAGGAAGAACGACTTCTTGAACTGCGCGATCAGCACGTCGTTCAGGTTCGCGGCGGTGCCCCACAGCGCGAACAGGCAGCACAGCAGCGTGAAGGCGAAGAGCGGCGTGCGGTTCAGGTAATAGCCGTCGGGTGTGTGTTCGATTCTGGCTCGGCCCATGGGTGTCTCCTTCCTGGTTGTCTCGTCGATGAAGGCGCCGTTCAGATGCCGGCGTCGCGGAGGAAGCGTTCGAACGTCGCGGTGTCGGCGTACGACTTCTGCGTGCCGAGGCCCGTGACCGAATGCGCGGCGTACGCGGACGCGTAACGCATCGCGTCGAGCGCGTTGCGCGATGCGGCGTAGCAGCGCGCGAAGCAGCCGATGTATGCGTCGCCGGCGCCTGTCGTGTCACGCGCGTCGACCGGCACGCCGGGCACGTGCCGCACGCCGTCGCGCGAGACCAGCAGCGAACCGTCGCTGCCGAGCGTGACGAGCACGTGCTTCAGCCCGCGCGCGACCAGCGCTTCGGCGGCGCGTGCCGCGGTGTCGCGCGAATCGACCGGCATGCCCGACACGATCGCGAGCTCGGTTTCGTTCGGCACGAAGAATTCGACGGTGCGGATCCGCTCGAAATCGAGATCGGCGACCGCGGGCGCGGGGTTCAGCAGCACCGGAATGCCGTGGCGTGCGCCGAATTCGATCGCGTGATAAACGGTGTCGAGCTCGATCTCGAGCTGCAGCACCATCAGTGCGCATTCGGCGAGCTGCGGCGCGGCCGCGTCGATGTCGGCCGGCGTCAGGTGGCGGTTGGCGCCCTTGACGATCAGGATGCTGTTGCTCGAATCGGGTTCGACGAAGATCGGCGCGACGCCGCTCGGCACGCCGGCGACCTTGCGCACGTGCGTGGTATCGATGCCTTCGCGCTCGAAGTTGCGGATCGTGTTGTCGGCGAACACGTCGTCGCCGACCTTCGTGACCATCACGACGCGCGCGCCGAGGCGGGCGGCCGCGACCGCCTGGTTCGCGCCCTTGCCGCCGCAGCCCAGTTCGAAATTCGGCGCCTCGAGCGTTTCGCCCCGGGCGGGCATGCGTGCGACGTAGGTCACGAGGTCGACCATGTTGCTGCCGATAACGGCGATTGTCTCCATCTGCGTCTCTTCCTTGGTATGGGGTGCGCCGCGCGGGTGGTGGGCGGCGGCATGCACGATGTGATAATAAAATCACATTGATTGTGAAAATGCAATCACATGATGTTTGAAGGGTTACACCCGACGCGCGATGTGGATGGGGTGGCTTCCCGGAGGAAATCGACGTGTTGGCCGGTTTTGCCGTCGGATGTCGGATGAATTCGACGCGGCAGGGCCCCGCGCCGCGGAGCACCGCAGCAGGAATGCCGTTCGAGTGTGGGGAGGGTCGCCAGGCGTGACGGGCCGGCTCGACCGATCCGGCGGCGGCGATGCGGGCGCTTTCGCGTGTTCTTGCCCGGCGCTTACGCGTACTCGGCGATCAGCGTATCGAGATTGCGCTGCGCGAGCGGTGTGAGCGGCGCGAACTCCGCCGATTGAAACAGCGGGGCCTGCGCGCGCAGATGTTCGAGCGCCTGCTTGCGGCCCTCGCGGAATGCAGCTGATGGCGCATCGGGATCCTGCGCCCACTCGCATGCGATTGCGCGATCGTATTCGCGCAGTCGATCGGGCGCGGCCGCGAGGATCGCGAGATCCGCGTCGAGAAAAATCCGCCCGGCGCGCTGGAGGTCGGGGGCGGACGCGAACGCATCGGGCAGCCGGTGCGACTTCGTCGCGAGTACGAGGTCGTGCGCAACGGACACGTACGATGCGTGCGCACGCAACCAGGATGCGCTGCAGTGTGCGTTCGTGACCTGCACAACCCATTGCGCGCTGCGTGCTTCGTTGTCCGCATGATCCGGCAGGGTCGTCGCGTACACGAAGTCGTGCGCCCATACCGCAAGCTCGATCACCGGCCACAGCGGTTCCGCGCGATACGGCGCGAGGTGCGCGAACAGCTCGGCCAGGTGCGCGAGCGTGTGGTAGTGGCGTTGCGGCTCGCCATACGCGTGCTCGACGAGCGGCCAGACGGCGGTCGTGCCGAAGCAGGCATCGCAGGAGGCGTGCAGCGTGCGGACGAGGTCGGGGGCGAGGGCGTTCATGAGCGGCGATCGGCTCGGGCTGGCGATGCGCGCAGCATAACAAACGCGGCGGCGTGTGCCGTGCTTGCTGCGTATTGATCCGGCGATAGCCGCGGATCTTGTCGCCGGCATATTGCGGCGTGGCGGGCGGGGCGGCCGTACCGCATTTCCGATCCGGCGGTGGCCGGACGGTGGCGGCCGGTTCGTCATCGCAACGGGTTGCCCGCGCGCAGCGCGATGCTGACGATCGCGACGATATTTCCGCCCGGCGCGTCTACACGTTGACGACGCCGCGCCCGAGTTCGACCACGCGCCCGCCGACACCGATCTTGCCGTTTGCACTGACCGACAATCGCAGCAGGCAAGGCCGACCGACGGCTTCGCCTTGCTCGACCTGAAACACGGCGGGCAGGTCGCGGTTCATCGCAAGCAGCCACCCGCCCAGGTTCGCGCAGGCCGATCCCGTCCCCGGGTCTTCCGACACGCTGCCTTGTTTCACGAAGAAGTAACGCGACACCACCGTGCCCGGACGCTCGGCATCGAACGCGAATACATACGCGGTCTTGCGGCCGAGGCTGCTGGTCGGCCAGATGCCGATGCCCGCGCTGTCGGGCTGCGCACGGCGCACGGCGGCGGGGTCTTTCAGCGCGACGAGCAACTGGTCGGCGCCGGTATCGACCCAGATCGGCGGGGCGAGCAGGTCGTCTTCCGTCAGCCCCAGCAGGGCCGCCGTCCGGGCATCGGACAACTCGCAAGCCGCCGTCTTCGGCATGCCGGCATGCGGCGCGGTAAACGTCCACACATCGTCGTGCGCGCCGACGTCGACCACGCCGGCCTTGAACTCGAGCGCGAGTGCGTTGCCCGCGCCCAGAAGGTCGCGCACGACATGCGCGGTGCCGAGCGTCGGATGGCCGGCAAAGGCCATCTCGTAGCCCGGCGTGAAGATGCGAACCCGCGCATGCGCGCGCTCCGACGGCAGCACGAAGGTCGTTTCGGACAGGTTGAACTGCACGGCGAGCGCCTGCATGGTCGCGTCGTCCATGCCGCGCGCATCCTCGAATACGCAAAGCGGGTTGCCGCCGAACGTCGATTCGGCGAATACGTTCAGCAGGCGGAAGGCATAGGCGGTCATTGGACGCTCGCGTCAGTGTGGTGATTCACGTACCTGGGTGGAGTGCGCGCGGCGCGATGCGCTTCGCGCGGGCAGCCGTGCAGGGTCGCCTGGGTCAGCTCGCCTTGTCGAGCGGTGCAAGCATCGCCTGCATGTCGGGATGCTTCAGGACTTTCCGGTACTCCGCCGGGCTCATTGCGTCGATCAACACGCGCCCGCTCACATCCGCCTTGATGTACTCGACCGCGAGCAGCGCAATGACCGGGTTGGTCGTCAAGGTGGCGTGATCGGGCGAATGATCGCCGAATTCCGCCACCACGGCCTCGGTGTTGTCCGCCACGGCGACGGCGAGCCGGCGGCCGGACAGCCTGAGCCGCGCGCTGGCGCCGCATTTGGCCATGTCGTAGTGGCGCGGCCCGTTGAGCGTGCGATTGCCGTAAATCGCCGCGTGCGTGTCGACGCCGCGTGCCGCGGCGGCCTCGAGCAGCGGCCCGAGGGCGTCGATCTCTTCGTCCCAGACGCCCGCGAAGATCTGCGTTTTTGCGTTGACGATGACGCGCGCGAAGGCGCTGGCGATCGCTTCCCGCCCGCTCAGCGACCAGACGAGCCCCGGCTCCTGTTGAACCGGCAGCCGGTCGAGCGCGCCCGCGGCCGTTTCGAGATCCGCATTGAAGCGCTTGCGCAAATCCTCGAGCAACGACCGGTGGGGCACGGCCGCATAGCGGACGGGCTCGGAACGGTTGACGAGCACCGCACCGCGCGCCTCCAGACGCCCCAGCGTTTCATAGATCTTCGAAGGCGGCATGCCGGCGCGCCGGCCGACTTCCGCCCCCGTCAGCGCGGCCTGCCCGACGAGGGCCGCGTAGGCCTGCGCTTCGTACTGGGTGAATCCAAGCCGGATCAACGACGTGATCAGCTCCGTGTTTTCGCTCATGTGTATCGGCTCCGGCTCTTGCGCCCACGGTGACTTGCATGGGTCTGCTTGATTAACTACTGGAGTAGTATACAATCGCTCTAACTTACTACCCAAGTAGTAGGCGATGCTTCTCAACCTGACTGGAGAGATCTTCAACATGCGAAAACGGATCAGCACCGGCTCCCCGTGGGAGCCCAAGGTCGGCTACTCGCGCGCGGTGGTCGTCGACAACACCATCTACATTTCGGGGACCGCCGGCAAAGGCGCGGACGTGTATGCGCAGACACGCGATGCGCTGGCGACGATCGACCGGGTGCTGGCGGACAGCGGGTTCTCGTTGTCCGACGTCGTCCAGAGCCGCCTGGTGGTCGCGGACTTCGACAACTGGGAAGCCGCCGCACGCGCGCACGGGGAGATCTACGGCGATATCCGGCCGGCGTTTTCGCTGGTGCATGCGCTTCCGTTCGTCGATCCGGAGATCCTGGTCGAAGTCGAGGCGATCGCGGTCAGGCCCGCGGCATGACCGTCGCCGGCAACCGCGGCCCGCTGTCCCGTACCGCGACGGCGGCGCTTGCGCTGGCGGCCGGCGTGGCGATCGCCAACGGCTATGCGTTGCAGCCGTCGCTGTCGGCGATCGCGAGCGACTTCGGGGTGGCGGCGTCGCGCATGGCGGCGCTCGCCTCCGTGACGATGCTCGGTTATCTGGTCGGCCTCGCCGTGCTGGTGCCGCTGGTCGACCGCTTCAGCCCGCGCGTGCTCGTCTCGATGCAGATGGGCGCGCTCGCGCTGTTGCTCGCGTGCGCGTCGTTGTCGCCCGGGCCGCTCGTGCTCGATGCCGCGTTTTTTCTGGTGGGCGCGGCAACCACGGTCGCGGCGCAATGCAGCGCCGTCGCCGGAAAACATGCGGATCCGCAACGGCGTGGTGTGGCGATGGGAGCCGTGTCGGCGGGCATTTCCGCCGGGATCCTGCTGAGCCGTTTCGCGGGCGGCGTGTTGTCGCAATGGTGCGGATGGCGCGGCGCGTTGCTCGTGCTGGCCGGATGCGTCGCGCTGGCCGCCGTCGGCGGTGCGGTGCTGTTGCCGGGCGGCCGGCCGGAAGGGCTGCCCGGCCGTGCGAATGCGATCGGTGCGATTCCGCGGTTGCTGCGCGACAGTGCGCCGTTGAGGCGTCGTACCTGCGCCGGCATGCTCTGGTTCTTCGCGTTCAACCTGGTCTGGGTGGGGCTCGCGCTTCGTCTGGCCGGGCCGCCGTATAAACTGGGTGCCGCCGCGATCGGTGCATACAGTCTCGCGGGCGTGCTGGGCCTCGGCGTGACGCGCGTTGCCGGAAAACTCGCCGATCGATTCGGCGATCGCGCGGTCATCCGGGGCGGCCTTGTCGTGGCGGCCGTGTCGACCTTGCTCCTTGCCGTTGCGCTCGGTCGACCCGGATGGCTGGCTGTCGGGCTGGCGTTGTTCGATGCCGGTTGCTTTGCCGCGCAGGTCGCGAACCAGACGCGCGTCGTCGCGATTCAGCCGGCCCGCGCCGGGGTCTTGAGCGCAGCGTACCTGACGCTGTACTACGCGGCCGGTGCCGGCGGTGCCGTCGCGGCCGGGCTGCTCAACGCGCGGGTCGGGTGGGGCGCGATGATGATCGTGACGGCAGCGGCCATCGCGGCGGCCGGGTGGATCGGTACCGCATCGGCGCGCGTCGATGCGCGGAGCGAGCCGACATCCGTCGCTTGAGCGAGGACGCGACGTGCGCGCGCGGTCGAACGGAGTCTCGCTTTTTCGTGCATGATCGGTTTCTCCGTTGATCGACGGCGATCGGGTTTCGGCATTCAATCATCCGCAACGCTGGCGGATATTTTTACGCCGGAGCAGACAGTCGCGCACCCGCGCGTGTCATTTGCGATCGCATGCGAACACCGGTTCATCGGATTGACCACAACGACGCCGCGCCCATGCAACACGTGTCGGGTTCAGTGTCGTGCAGCGTGTGCAGGTGCCGCACGCAGGAGGCAGACATGGAACCAGACAGAGGCGTCTTGAACATCGGAGCCGGGTTGGCAGGCGCGCACGCGGAAGCCGGCTCGCCGCAGGCCGCGCTGGAAGCGATCGTCCGTGGCGTCGAAGGTCACGGCATTCCTGCCGGCACCGACTGGCCGACGGCGAAGCAATTCCTCGCGGACAACGACGGACAGTGGAAATTCTCGGCGGTGCTGGTCGCGATCGTCGCGCGGCGCGAGCCGACGATCCTGTTGACCCGGCGCGCGTCGAATCTCAGCGAATACTCGTCGCATGTGAGCTTTCCGGGCGGACGCCCGGCGGAGGCCGACCGCGATATCGGCGCGACCGCGTTGCGCGAGGCGCTCGAGGAAATTCGCCTCGCGCCCGGCGCGGTCCGCGTGGTCGGCAGCTTGCCGATCCATAAAACCAGAAAGCGTCATCACGCGATCTTTCCCGTGATCGGCATCGTGCCGGAAACGGCGACATGGGAGGCGGCGCCCGCGGAAGTCGCGGAAATCTTCGAGTTTCCGTTCGCCGCGCTGCTGAATCCGGATCTGCCGCGTCAGTACACGGACGGCGAACGCATGGGCGCGTGGTATTGGGCGGAGCAGACCCAGGACATCTGGGGCGTGACGGCCTTCATCCTGAATTCGCTCGCGGGCCTGGCACACGATGCCGCGCACGGCGCGCCGGCGCGTCGCGACTAGTTCATGCACCGGGCCTGCGTCCGGCAAGGGTGATTCATGGAGATCGCGGAAACGTTCGGCGACGAAGGATTCGACATTCCTCGCCGCTATTTTGCGGCCATCGCGATTCTGGTCGGCGTATTCATGTCCGCGCTCGACAGCGCGATCGTCAATATCGCGCTGCCGACGATCTCGACCGACCTGCGCGTGAGCGCAGCGTCGGTCATCTGGGTCGCGAACGGGTATCAGGTGGCGAGTGCGGCGACGATGCTGACGTGCGCGTCGCTCGGCTCGAGAATCGGCGAGCGACGCTTTTACACGATCGGGCTGGTGTTGTTTACGATCGCGTCGCTCGGCTGCGGGCTGGCGTCCACCTTCGGCGCGCTGGTGGCGATGCGGGTCCTGCAGGGCATCAGCTACGCGATCCTGATCAGCGTCGGCTACGGTCTCTACCGGGTGATTTTCCCGCCCGCCTCGCTCGGGACGATCTTCGGTGTCAATGCGCTGGTATTTGCGGTGGGGACCGCCGTCGGCCCTGCATTGGGCGGCCTGATCGTCTCGTGGGCATCGTGGCCCTGGCTGTTTTTCATCAACCTCCCGTTCGGGATCGCCGCGATCGCGTTCTCGTTCGTCGCGCTGGGAAAAGACACGCATCGGGAGCGCGGCTTCGACGTGCCGGGCGCGGTGACTTCCGCCGCGGCATTCGGCCTCCTTGCGCTCGCCGTCGACCAGATCGGGCGGTGGAGCAACCGTACCGTGCTCGTGCTTGCCGGCGCTGCGGCCGTGCTGATGCTGGCATTCTGCGTCGGGCAGGCCAGGGCGCGGCATCCGCTGTTGCCGCTGGACATTTTCCGGTCGCGCCGATACACGTTTGCGGTGCTGACGTCCGTGACGATGTTCGTGTCGCAGGGCATGGCGCTGGTCGCGTTGCCGTTCGTGCTGCAGCACACGTATGCGTACAGCGTGCTGAAATCGGCGCTGGTCTTTACGCCCTGGCCGATCGCGGTCGCGCTGTGCGCGCCGTTTGCCGGGCGACTGGCGAATCGTTTCAATGCGACGCAGCTGTCGAGTGTCGGCGTGCTGATGTTTTGTCTCGGGATCGGTTCGCTGATCCTGTTGCCCGCGCAACCATCCGTCGTGGATTTCCTGTGGCGCGTCGCACTGTGCGGCGTGGGGTACGGCTTCTTCCTGCCGCCGAACAACAAGGAGATGTTCGCCAACGCGGCGAAGAACCGCACGGCCACCGCTTCCGGCGTGCTGTCGACCGCGAGAACGACAGGTCAGTCCATCGGCGCCGCGCTGGTTGCCGTGGTGATCGCGCTCGTCAGCGGCGCGGGCGGAGGCGAGGGCGAGCGGCCATTTCCCGTCTACGTGTTCGCATTGGCCTGCGCGATCGCCGCGCTGTCGTTCTTCGCGAGCGTCGCGCGCATCTATCGGCAGCGGGGCTAGACGCGGTCGACGAAAATTGGCGCGTGGGCCTGGCGCGGTACCCGATTCAATGCGACGACACGAACACCGCATCGTCGAATGCCGCCGGAATGGCGAAGCTCTCGCGCATGCGCTGCGTTTCCTTCGCCGGCGTCAGGCCGAACAGGCGTTTGAATTCGCGGCTGAACTGCGACGGACTCGTGTAACCGACCGCGTAGCCGGCCGCCTCCGCCGTCAGGTCCTCGCGCACCATCAGCAACCGCGCCTGATGCAGGCGTGTCGACTTCAGGTACTGCATCGGCGACACCTGCGTGATTGCCTTGAAGTGGCTGTGAAAGCTCGGCACGCTCATGCCGGCTGCGTCGGCCAGTTGCGGCACGTCGAGCGGTTGCGCGTAATCGGCGTGAATCACGCGCAGCGACCGGCCGATCCGGCCGAACTGCCCGCGCATCGCCAGCGCGCTGCGCATCGCGCTGCCCTGCGCACCGGTGAGCACACGGAAATACAACTCGCGCAGCAGCGCCGGGCCCAGCACCGCGGCATCGAGCGGCCGGCCCATCGCCTCGACGAAACGCAGCACCGACGTGTGCATCGTTGCATCCATCGGCGTCGACATCATGCTCCTGGGCGCCTGCACGGGCTCCGCGATGCCTTCGCGGTCGATCTGTGCCGCGAGTTCGGCGGCCATCGTGAAATCGAGGTGCAGATACAGCGCGAGCAGCGGACGCTCGGGCGTGGCGTCGGTTTCCATGCTGAACGGCACGGGCACGGACACCGCCAGGTAGTGATGCTCGTCGTACAGATAGCGCTCGCCGCCGAAGTAGCCGCGCTTGCAGCCCTGGCACACGATCACGATGCCCGGGTCGTACAGCACCGGCGTGCGCGACAGCGCGCGGTTCGACCGCAGGATGCGCACGCTCGGCAAGGCCGTCAGGTTGTAGCCTTCGTCGGGCGCCAGCGCGTGCAGCAGCGTCACCAGACGCTTCCGGTCGCGCGGCGGCAGCGATGGGGATTGGGCGGAGGCGGGCTCGAGGCTCATAGTTTTGTGCAAGAAAATCAGCGGAATCGGGCTTATTCGACGGGGTTCGTCAGACTAGTATGCACGCTCCAATCGACATACGGGAGAAGCTCACATGGCATCCGCAAACCTCATGCTCATTACCGGCGTCAGCAGCGGCTTCGGCCGCGCGCTCGCGCAGGAGGCGCTCGCGGCGGGTCACACGGTGGTCGGCACCGTGAGAAGCGCGCAGGCGGCGCAGGCTTTCGAAGCGCTGTCCGCGCGGGCATTCGCGCGCGTGCTCGACGTGACCGACTTCGATCGCATCGACGGTGTCGTTGCCGAAATCGAGGCGAACGTCGGGCCCGTCGACGTGCTGGTGAACAACGCCGGCTACGGGCACGAAGGGATCATGGAAGAAGCGCCGCTCGCGGAGATGCGCCGGCAGTTCGACGTGAACGTATTCGGCGCGGTGGCGATGATGAAGGCGGTCGTCCCGTTCATGCGCGAACGGCGGCGCGGGCGCATCCTCAACATCACGTCGATGGGCGGCCACATCACGATGCCGGGCATCGCTTACTACTGCGGCAGCAAGTTCGCGCTGGAAGGGATTTCCGAATCGGTCGGCAAGGAACTCGAGCCGTTCGGCATCGCGGTGACGGCCGTGGCGCCGGGTTCGTTCCGCACCGACTGGGCCGGCCGGTCGATGATGCGCACGCCGCGCTCGATCGCCGATTACGACGCGATCTTCGACCCGATTCGCCAGGCGCGCGAGGAGAAGAGCGGCAAGCAACCGGGTGATCCGGTGAAAGCGGCGCGGGCGATACTCGCCGTCGTTGCGGCACAACATCCGCCGGCCCATCTGCTGCTCGGCAGCGATGCGCTGCGGCTCGTGCGCGGTAAACTCGCGGCGCTGGACGAGGAAATCCGGGCGTGGGAGGCGGTGACGGTATCGACGGATGGTTGAAGGGCGTAAGTCGAGATGTGAGCTGTCAGGCAGTCAGCGTCAGGTCGGGTCTGGGATTGCTTCGCTGTTGCTTCGTCAGGGCCGTGATCGCCACCGAGCTGCCATTCGACTCGGTGGGTCCTCAGCGGCCGCTGTCCAACTGGAACGGCCACCGTGGCGGTCGTACGCGAAGCCGTGTGCCACGACCGCGTCCTTCCACTCCGCATTGCTACGTGAGCACCGCGCGCAGTACGCCTCTACGATTGACCGATCTGCTGCGCAACGTTTGGCGTCGTGCGGCCATCCGGTATCGATCGAGTAGCCGAGTCGTCGAAGTTGCGCAGGCAGGTCGTTCCCGATTTGCAACCAAGGATTGGTCGACCGTCGATGACGGTCGGGCACGACTGCTGTTTCAGGCGAATGCCGGCTGGTTCTTGACGCTGGGACGTTCCCGCATTCTCGTGTACCAATCCAGCAGCGCCTCGCACTCCGCAGGCACGGTTAACTTCACGATTGACGCAAAGACGAGACCGCCGATGACGGTGATGTCGGCCATAGAGAAGGCATCCCCAGCGACAAACGGCTGCTTTTTCAGGACGTCATTGAAGTAGTGCATGCCCCTCAGGGCTTTATCGCGCTGACGAAGCCCCCATTCGGCGTTCTGATAGAGCTCGACGTTGGGTCCCAACCCTGGCGTGGCATGGTGGAAATAGACACTGATTGCGTCGAGCAACTCCAGCTCGGCGCGCTTGCTCATCATGTGGATCACGCCTTTTTCGAGTGGTGTCCTGCCGGTCAGCGTGGGTGCGCCATCGAGCGTATCGAGGTATTCGGTAATGGCTGTGCATTCGGCGATGCACGTTCCGTCGTTTAGTTCGAGGACCGGCAGCGTTCCCGAGTAGTTTTTCTCGGAGATGAACTCGGGCCTTTTGTGCTCCCCCTTGTAAAGGTCGACCATCACGAACTCGACGCGCGATCGCAGACCTTTCTCGGCCAGGGCGATACGGACGCGCGTCGGATAGGGGCCTTTGGGGAAATCGTAAATCGTCATGATCGGGAGTTGGGTTACGTCGAAATCGGTGGTGCTGAAAGCCATGCGTGCCTCTCTATGCGGTTTGTCACACGGGGTCGGACGATATGGGGAGTGGATATCCACATCTACCTAACGTTCGTTAGGTTTACGGTAGAAGGTATAATTGCCGGTGTCAACAGTCGTGGAGGCGGTAGCAGAGTGAAGAACGAGTCAGGCCTGAGTTCCAGGGAGCGAATCCTGGTGGCCGCCACAAAGATTGCCCAGGCGCACGGCTACAGCGGGCTGAACTTTCGTGATCTCGCTGAAGCTGTCGGCATCAAGGCCGCGAGCATTTACCACCACTTCGCAAGCAAGGCCGATCTTGGCGCAGCGGTGGCGAGGCGGTATTGGGAGGAATCGGCAGCTGCGCTGGATGCGATTTTGGCCGAATCCGCAAATCCGATCGATTGCCTGCGCCGCTATCCCGATACGTTTCGCAAAGCGCTTGAGCATGGCAATCGCATATGCCTGTGCAGCTTCATGGCTGCCGAATCTGATGACTTGCCGGAAACGGTGACGAAAGAGGTCCAGACTTTTGCCGATGTGAATGTTGCGTGGCTGAGCAAGGTGCTGTCCGACGCGGCCGTGGTCAGCGCCGAGGATAGCGAACGGCGTGCTCGCGCCATCTACGCCGCCGTCGCTGGCGCTCAGCTCATTGCCAGGAGTCGCTCCGATATTTCTGTCTATGACGGGTTAATTGAAAGTTATCGCATTGCGGGTCTTCTGCCGGCATAGCCGCATCGAGCAAGTCGGCTTTGCGGACTTTCGTCTCAGCGAGGTACGGACGGCCGCTTTTCGCAGTGAACGGATCTACGAACGTAGGATCCGGCGTCACCATGATGTCGCTTCCTGATCGAATGGGGCCGGCCGCTCCGTGACGGATGACCGGCGCAGATCGACCCACTCCAGCCGGTCGCCGTGCCAACAGTGTAAGGGCAGGTAACGGAGCACTCCGGCCGGAAACGCCGTTCGACGGGGGAAAGGAGTCGAGGTACGGATCGGAGGGGGGCGGAAGCGATGGTGGGGGCACGAAAAGCGTCTACGGCCTCACAAGAGTCGCCGCGCGTCCATGTGCGCGCCGCGCGCCGGTCAAAGCAGCCGTGGCGTGCCGACCCAGACCAGCACGGCTTCGTCGTCGCGCGTGTTGGTCCAGATAGGCGGAATTGTCGATTCATAGTGCGCGCTGTCACCCACGCCGAGCACGAACGTTTTGCCTTCCAGCGTGATCGTCACTTCACCGCTGAGCACATGCACGAATTCCTCGCACGCGTGCGTGGTTTCTTTGCCTGGTCGCTCGCCGGGCGACATGCGCACGAGAATCGCTTCGAGTTGGCGGTCGCCCGGCCGAATCGACAGGCGCGCGAGCAGATCGGCGGAATCGGCGAAGGCGAAGTACCGCAGATCCTTACGGCGTCGCACGCAACTTTCCTCGGTCGGCGTATCGATGAAATAGCTGGCGGACACGCCCAGCGCTTTCGCGATGCTCGCGAGCGAAGTGATCGACGGGCTGGCGTGATCTCGCTCGACCTGCGAAAGAAAGGGCTTGGAAAGCTGCGAGACGGTCGCGACGTCGTCCAACGTGCGACCCTGGCGCTGTCGCAGCAAGCGAATCTTGCTGCCGACGGAGACGGAGCGCCGGGTTTCGACCGTTTTCGATGCCATTGACCTGCCTCATTTCTTCAGTGCTCGTACCGCCTCTTAACGCGCCGGCCTCCAGATTCCGACCGACCTCATTAGTCGGGCCTAGTGCGACCATGCATCCGTTTGCTCGCCCAGCAACAACCTCCGCGCCAGGGCCAGCGCCTCGTCTTTCGTCGCAACCGTGAGCATGGGATAGCCCCAAAATTTTTCGTATACCAAAGCGAACGCCTTGGTCGCCAGTCGCTTGGCGGTATTCGGTTCGATGTAGATCCCTGCCTTGACGAAGGTCCGCAATTCGCTCTTGTGGCGTTTCATCCAAAGCGAGGTTTGCTTCCTTTCTTCCGGCGAATGTTCGTGTTCGCCTTTATCAAGCCCCTCGTCGTTGAGTAAGACGAAAACTTCCTTCCGTGCGAGCAATCCCTCGAACTCGGCAAAAGGCGAGACTGTGGGGTCGGTGCCTGGTGCGTTTAGTCGCATCCAGACCAAGGGGAACTTCGAGGCGTCAATCAACATGCCAATACTCCTTCGGCGCATCACGGGAAATAGCTGGCAGCCCCACTTCGTCAAGAAAAATGGGATACCCCTCCGGACCGGCAGCGCAATAGCCCTGGCGAGCAGAACGACCAGCATGGTCAATCACACGATACCGGCGGAATAGCTGGACGTCATTGCACAAGTTGGCCATAATATTTTTCAATTAGGCCAGCGCCTCATCTTGGATCCGAAGCCCGATACGCATCATGTCAAGCATTGCCATCACCGATCCGGCCGTGGCCAAGGACGTGGATAACCTGCCCCGGCCCGTTGTCGCCCTGAGTGCCATGTCGGTAGCCAAGGGCTGGGAACATGCGAGGCATCGGCACCGCAGGGCGCAACTGCTTTACTCCGTCCGTGGCATCCTCAACTGCGAAATCGAAAACGGTGTCTGGATCGTGCCGCCGCAATGCGCGGTATGGATACCGGGAGACTTGCCCCACTCGGCACGGGGATCCGGTGAAACCGAATGTCATTGCCTGTTCGTGGAGCCTGATGCCGCACCGGATCTTCCGAAAACCTGCTGCACGATCTCCGTCTCGCCATTGCTGCGCGAGTTGCTTCTGAAGGTGGCCGGCTTCCCCGCGTCATACCCGTCGGGCGGCCGGGAAGACCGACTGATTGCCGCGTTGCTGGATGAGTTGGCGGCGGCTCCGGTAGAAGACCTGCATTTGCCGATGCCGCGTGATCCGCGATTGCGCCGACTCGCGGAATTGCTGTTGGCCGATCCTACCGACAAAACCTCAAAGGGCGATTGGGCCACCCGCATTGGCATGAGCGAGCGAAGCATGAGCCGGCTTCTGCTGCACGAAATCGGCATGAGCTTCGGACGCTGGCGCCGGCAACTGCATGTGATCCTTGCGCTTCAACGCCTGACCATCGGCGAAAGCGTGCAAACGGTGGCGCTGGAACTGGGCTACGAAAATGCCAGCGGGTTCATCACCATGTTCCGCAAGGCGGTAGGCAAGCCGCCAGCACGATACCTTTCCGATCGAACGACAAACGCGCAGTCTGATGCCGTACGCGGCATCGTGCTTCCCGATTAAGTCTCACCTTGAGTGGAGCGTGCCGTCGTCCACCGAGCATGGAGGCCAGGCAGCAAAAAGCGGTGAGGCGCTGTCAGATCGGGCGACCTCGGTTTAAGGTCACCTATTCTCTTCTCCTGTGGAACGGCCGACATTCCGCACACGTCACGGTGATGGTAAAAGCTGGCTCGTTGTCGAGATCGAAGCCTTCCTTGGTCGCCAGTGATCGGAGATGCTCGTGCAATGCCCGATCCTCAATAAAAACCAATCGCGCGCCACAGCGGCAGCGCACGGTGTCGTTCTGAAGGTTCTTCCTGTCCGGCTTGAGCGCGTAGAGTGCGCGGCCTTGTGCGCCCTCCGTGCGGACCAGCAAGCCGGAGGTCCATAAATCATTCAGCGCACGGTAGATCGAGGCCGGTTTGAGGCTGTCGAGTTGCGTGCAGAGGATGCGATACATTTGACTGGCATCCAGACAGCGCGGCGCCGCCTGTTCCAGTACGGACAGGACACGGGTACGAGCGATCGTCGGTCGCAGTCGGCTGGCCGCCAATCGTTGTTCCTGAGACGACATCGGCGGTGTGGTCGCCGGACAGGCTGATGTGGTGTGCTTCATCGTGTGTTTGCCAGACGGCAGGCTCTTGCTACCGAATGATGTAATCAGGTCAATGATCCGAGGCGGGTCGTCGCGCGGGTCCATATCCATATTCCTTCGCTATGCAGAACTTCCGGTTGTTCGCGACAACGCGGAGCCGCGTGGCTAATGGTTGGCATCAGACATCGGCGCGACGGTGAGATCGCCCACGCGCCGATGCCCTCAGCATTACTGCGTACTGGCCTGTTCCCAGCCACCGCCAAGCGCCTTGAATACGCTGACTCGCGCAGAACCGACTCGCTGGTCAGCAGCGGCCACCTGGGCTTTCGCGTCGATCAGACTGGTCTGTGCCACGATCACGTCGAGGTAGCTGATGGAGCCGGCGCGGTAGCGCTGGTCGGCCAGCCGGAAGGCATTCTCGGCACGGTTACGCGCCTCTACCAGCGCATCGCGCTGCTGCATCGCCGCGCCATAGGCGCTCAACGATTGCTCCGACTCCTTCAGTGCATTCAGCACGGCACCGTCGAAGCTGGCCAGCGACGCCACGCTTTGTGCCTTCGCCTGCGCAATGCGACTTCGAGCCACCATCATGTTGGGGAACGTCCACGAGATGAGTGGCCCAAAAGAGAAGGACAGGGTGCGATTGCCTTTCAGGTAGTCGTTGCGCAGGTAGTTACCCGAAGCGCCCAGCGTGACACGCGGATAGAGATCCGCCACGGCCACGCCGATGCGGGCGGTATCCGCCGCCAGTTGGCGCTCGGCCTGACGCACGTCGGGGCGACGACGCAGCAGCGCAGTGCCATCGCCGACCGGCAACGCACCGGAAATCTCGGGAGCCTTGGTGCAGGCACGCGCCGGTTCCGGCACTTGCGAGGGCGTGCGCCCCGTCAACGCGGCCAGCTCGAACAGTGCGGCTTCGCGCTGGCCTTGCAAGGGCGGCAATGCGGACTGGGCCTGGGCTAGCGTGAGGCCAGCCCGTTCGACATCCAGATGCGACGCCGAGCCCGCGTGCGCCTGGCTGTCGATGAGATCCAGGCTGCGCTGTGCCAGCTCGATGGACGAGCGCGCCACGCCGATGGACTCACCGTAGCTGCAGGCGTCCACATAGGCCCGCGTCGTCTCCGCAACAACAACGACCCTGGCGGCATCGTAGGCGGCGGCGACTGCATCGGTGTCGTCGCGAGCAGCCTCGATGTCGCGCCTGACCCGACCGAACAGATCGAGTTCATAGGAGACGTCGAGGCCCGCGCTGTAGCTCCATTGCGCGGGGGCCTGGCCAGTGCCGGACCACGTGGTCTGATCGCGCCCGTATCCCACGCCTCCTGACATACTGGTCGCAGGGAATTGCCCGCTGCGCGCTTCCGTGTAGATGGCCCGCGCGCGATCGAGGTTGGCCATCGCCACGCGCAGGTTGGGATTGGCCGACAAGGCTTCCTGCACCAGCTTGTCGAGCGCGGGGTCGTCATACAGCTTCCACCAGTTCGCGGGCAGCGCTTCGGCAACATCCGTATTGGATGGGCGACTGACGAAGGGGCCTGCAGCGGTTTCCGGTAAGGCCGGCGCGTGGTAATCGGGGCCGCTGGCGCAACCTGCGGTGATAACGGCAACGGCCACTGCCATGAAGGCAGCGCGCGGAGAGGGAAGCGTCGCCGGACGCGACACAACAGGCATCGCAGGAACCGGTTTAAAGGGCGACATCGGGAGCCTCCGCAGTAGCGAGTTCGCGGGCGCGAGAACTTTCCGCTGTTACCCGGTGATCCTTGGCGATGAAGCTGTAGATGGTGGGTAGTACGAACAGCGTGAAGAAGGTGCCGACCATCATGCCCATCACCACCACGATGCCGATGGAGAACCGGCTGGCCGAGCCTGCGCCGTCTGCAAACAACAGCGGCACAAGGCCGGCGACCATTGCCGCGGTGGTCATCAGCACGGGACGCATCCGCACCGCCGCGGCCTTCTCGATCGCCTCGATGCGGCTCAGGTTTTCGTGGTGCTGGATATGGTTGGCGAAAGTGACCATCAGGATGCCGTGCTTGGAGATCAGGCCGATCAAGGTGACCAATCCGATCTGGGTGTAGATATTGAGCGTGGCAAAGCCCAGCCACAGCGGCACCAGCGCGCCGCAGACCGCCAGCGGCACCGTCACCAGGATCACCAGCGGATCGCGCAGGCTCTCGAATTGCGCCGCCAGCACCAGGAAGATCACCACCAGCGCGAAGCAGAATGAGATCAGCAGACGGTTGCCTTCCTGCACGAACTGGCGGCTGTCGCTGAGCCAGTCCACACTGGTGCCGGGCGGCAGCGGCTGCGATTGCAGGAACTTCACAGCCTCGCCCATGCTCACGCCCGGCGCCGGCAGCATTTCGAGCGTGGTCGAATTCATCTGGCCGAACTGGGTGAGCTGGTTCGCTTGCGGGCGCATCTCGACATGCGTCACGGTCGACAATGGCACCAGTGCGCCGGAGGTCGTTTTGACATAGAAACGCCCGAGGTCTTCCGGTGTCATACGCTCGGCGCCGCGCACTTGCGGAATCACGTCGTAGGAGCGGTCGTGGAAGTTGAAACGATTGACGTAGTTTTCCCCGACCAGCACGGCAAGGGTATCGGCGACAGACTGCATGGTCACCCCCATTTCGCTGGCCTTCGCATTGTCGATCGTGATGTGCGCCTGCGGGCTGTCGTAGGACAGGTCGTTCTGCACGTAGAGGAACAGACCGCTGGCATAGGCCGCTGCCTTGATCTTCTCGCCGGTCTCGTACAGCGTCTTGAAGTCGTCGGGCGAGCGCAGCACCATCTGCACCGGCAGGCCGCCGCTGGAACCCGGTAGCGGGGGCAACTGCACGGCGGTCAACGTCTCGCCGTCGATGGCGCCGCCGGCGGCTTGAATCTGCCCCTGGATCTCGGTGGCCGACCGCTTGCGTTTCGACCAGTCCTTGAGGATCGCGCCACCCAGCATCATGTTCTGGCCACCGGCGGAGTCGCCGATGTTCATGAAGCTGCTGTCGAACTCGGGAATCTGCTCGAACAGCTTTTCGATCTGCTGAGCATAGCGGGCGGTGTAGCCGACGCCCGCATATTGCGGGGCCTTGGTGACGACGATGACGGCGCCCTGATCCTCGGTCGGCGCCAGTTCGCGGCGAGCGCCGGTGAACAGCACCGCGATGGCGGCCAGCACGGCCACACCGACCAGCAGCACCGCACCGCGAGCGGCTAGCGTGCGGGCCAGCAGGCGCCCATAGAACGCCGTCAGCCCTTCCATGTAGTGCTCGACCCGCTTCGCCAGCCGTCCCTCGCCCTGCCTGGAACTGAGCAGCATCGAGCTCATCACCGGCGAGAGCGTCAGCGCGACCACTCCCGAGACGATGACCGAGCCGGCCAATGTGAAGGCGAACTCCTTGAACAGCGCGCCGGTCAGTCCACCCATCATGCCGATTGGCGCATAGACCGCCGCCAACGTGATAGTCATGGCGATCACCGGCCCGACGATTTCGCGCGCGCCGAGCAGGGCCGCGCGCACAGGAGTCAGCCCCTCCTCAATGTGTCGATGGATGTTCTCCACCACGACGATGGCATCGTCCACCACCAGACCGATCGCCAGCACCATCGCCAGCAGCGTCAACAGGTTGATCGAAAAACCGCAGACCAGCATCAACGCAGCGGTACCGACCAGCGACAACGGAATGGTGACGACCGGAATGATCACCGCGCGGAACGTGCCGAGGAACAGGAAGATCACCGCGATCACGATCACGATGGCTTCCACCAGCGTGTGTTTGACTTCCTCGATCGAAGCATTGACGAAGCGCGCTACGTTGTAGTTCGGCGCTACCGTCAGTCCTGGGGGCGCCATTGCACGAATCCTGGTCAGCAGTTCGTTGGCCTGCTTGACGATCTCCAGTGGGTTCCCGGCCGGCGTGGGCTGGATAGCGACGAAGATCGCGGGTATGCCGGTGGCGAACGAGAGGCTATTGTAGTTTTGGCCACCTATTTCCACGGTGGCGACATCCGACAACCGCACGACGCCTCCGCCGGGGCTCGACTTCACGACCATCTGGCGGAAGTCCTCGACGCTGCGCAAATCGGTGGCCGCGCTGATGTTGGTGACAGTCAGCGCGCTCTTGAGCTGGCCCGGCGCGGCCTGCACGTTATTGGCGCGCAGCGCGGCCGATATCTCGCCGGCCGACAGCCCGCGCGCGGCCAACCTCACCGGGTCGATCCAGATGCGCATGGCCAGCGTCTGGCCGCCATAGACGTCCGCCGAGGCCACCCCCGGAATGCTGGTGAGCAGAGGTTGCGCAACCCGCGACGCGAAATCCGTCACTTGCGGGATCGACAGCGTCTTGCTGTAGAAGGCGATGTATTGCACGGCTGTACCGCCCTCGGTGGACTTGCTGATGACCGGATCGGTGATGCCCGCCGGCAACTGGTACTTGACCTGCTGCACCTTGGCAAGGATCTCGGTCATCGCGCGATCGGCGTTGGCGTTGAGCACCAATCGCGCCTTGATCTCGCTCTTGCCTTGCGTGGTGGTCGAACTCAGGTATTCAATACCGCTGGCCGTGGCGATGGACTGCGCGATCGGCGTGGTCACGAAACCCTGCATCACGTCCTGGGTTGCCCCTGGAAGCGTGGTACTGACCGTGATGGTGGCGTTTTCGAGATAGGGGTATTGCCGCACAGGCAACAGGAAAATCGACGTGGCGCCCATCAGCAGAATGAGCAGGCTGACGACCAGTGCCAGGATGGGCCGACGGATGAAGATGTCTGTAAAGCGCATGGCGTGGTTTCCTTTACCGCGCGCTGGCGCTGGAGGACGCAACGGCCGGGGCGTCAGGAGTCGCCGTTGCCGAAGGGGGCGTGCTGTTGATTTTTACGGTCGCACCGGGCGGAAGACGGTTCTGGCCAGCCATCACCACGATGTCGCCAGGCTTGATGCCTTGGGATACCAGAACCTCCTCCCCGAGCCGGCGGCCGGTGATGACCGGCACGGCAACCGCCTTGCCGACTCCCTGCGCGTCGGCGCCTTTCACGACCACCACGCTGTCACCAGAGGCCGAAGTCTGGATCGCCGTCAGCGGCAATACGATATTGTCCGTCGTGGCGGGCAATACCAGCCGCGCCGTCACATACATGCCGGGTTTCAGCAACCGGTCGGTATTGGGCAACAGCGCCTGAACGGCCACATTGCGGGTTTCTCCATCGATACGCGGTTCGATGGCGCTGATCCTGGCGGTGAATACCCTCCCCGGCACAGCATCCACCGTTACCTGAACCGGTGCGCCCGACGTCAGCCTGGGCATATCCTGCTGCGGCAACGTGAAGTTGACATAGAGCGGATCGAGCTGGGTCAGCGTGGCGATCGCGTCACCGGCATTGAGATACTGACCCAGATTGATCCGTCGGATACCTAACTGACCGGAGAACGGCGCGCGAATCGACTTTTGCTGAATGCGTGCGTCCAGTTGCCGGACTGCCGCGGCAGTCTGGGCAGCGTCCGCCTTATGTTGTTCGAGCAATTCGCGCGGTTCCGCGCCGGTAGGCGCCAACGCTTGCGAACGCCTGAGTTGCAACTGGGCGAAATCGGCTTTGGCCACGGCAGCGGCACGATCTGCTTGTTCGGGGGCATCGTAGAGCTGAATCAGCACCGCCCCTTCCTTCACGGACTGGCCTGCGTCGAAATTGACGGCGGTCACCCGCCCCGAGGTATCGGGAGCCAGCAGCACTTCATGCACGGCTTGCAGGCTGCCAACGGCCTGCCACTCGTCGGCCACACTGCGAGGCTCTGCGCGGATCGTCGAGACAGGCATCGGCGGCATGGCCTGTTGTTCTGCGCCGCCGCTTCGAACAGCGCGCCAGGCATACAGCAGGCCGAAGACCACGACCAGCCCAACAACGCTTATGACAATGGGTTTGGTACGGGAGATAGCGGCGGTGCTCATGCGCGCCCCGCTCGAGCAAAGGGGATCGAAATGGCGCTTGAACGGCCGCGCATGGCCGATCTACCGATGATATGTGAGTGCACGGGTATTCCTCGGGAAGGACGAAGTTCTCGGCCGGCCAGAGAACAGGCATGGCAGGCCACGATGAGGCGCAGCCTACCCGTGCAGCCACACTTCTACATTGCGAAATCTAGTCAATTTATTTCGCAATACGGCCATCTCGATGGAAAGACATACACTTGGCCTGATTGAACAAGGAATTGGCCAAATCTCGCTACGGAGGTGTGTCGGCGAATCGGTAAATTGACGATCCCGATAATGCAAATGAGTCTCGTTTAATGTCTAACACGCCTCATATTGAAGGGCAATGTGCGGTACATCGCTCTCCCTTTCATCAATCCCTTGGCAGAAGTTCAGGCTCGATCGATGCGATGCGCGAAGGGCTCCCGGCGTGTGGCTTGCGTGTCGTCCGTACCGTCCGACATACATTGCTCAACGCAACGATTGCCGCAGCCGTCGCCGTCGCTGCTCCAGACGTGTTCGCTACCGAAGGAAAGCAAGCGCAATCAACCACTGAGTCGCCGGATAGCGGCACGTCGGCATCGAGCGCAGAGAGCACGGTCCTTGAGCCCGTCACGGTCACCGCCCGGAAAACGACCGAACGCCTTCAGGATGTGCCTGAAAGCATCACGGTTCTGCAGGCGAAGACCTTGAAGGAATCGCCCTTCGATCCAGGTGTGGCTATCGCCGGCCATGCGCCCAATGTGCAATGGGTCAGCCGCGCCACAGGCTCCCAGTGGTTCTCAATTCGCGGTGTCAGTTCACTTGGGACGCCTGCCAACTACTCCGATGGCACGATCGCATTCAATGTCGATGGTGTGCCGAACAGCATGATGAGCGCGTCGAACATGTTGCTCGACGTCGACCATATCGAAGTGCTGCGCGGTCCCCAAGGCACGCTATGGGGAACCAATGCGCTGGGTGGCGCCATCAACGTTGTCACGAAGCAGCCTGACGGAACTCGGGATGTTCACGTGACAACCGAGGTCGGCGAACACGGCTATCGCATGGGCGAGGCAGTTCTTGGCGGCAATATCATGCCCGGACAACTTGACGGACGGATGGCGATCCGTTACGGCCATGAGAATGGCGATATCAGTAGCCGTTACACCGACAAGCTGGGCAAGCGCGACATAGGCGCATTCCGTGGAGGACTACGCTTCACGGGGCTGGACGACACGATCATCACAGTGACGGGCAACTATCTGCATGATCAGGCTAACTCCCCGCTGTATGTCCTGCGTAGCGCCAGTCAGTTTCCGACCAGTGGCATCCTGACCGAGCCGGACTTGAAGACAACGCAAGCGGGCGCCACCGTGACCGTCGAGCATTTTTTCAAGAATTTCCAGCTCACTTCCATCAGTTCCTACCAGCACAACAAGCTGGAAAGCGAACTCGATCTCGTGGACAAACTTGTCTATGACGCGATCGGGTTCCCCGCATCCAGTAACGTGGGCCACTCAACGGATCAGGAGAACATCTTCAGCCAGGAGATTCGGCTGAATTCACTCGAGGGTGCCCCGGTTCGCTGGGTCGTCGGTGCCAGTGCCATGCGAACCAACGGCATACGCTGGTGCAGCAGTACGCAGTGCGCGCCGCCTCCGTATTCCGGCTCAGTCGCGATGAAAAGCAATCTCGACACGACCAACCTAGGACTGTTCGGGGACGTTTCGATCCCCTTTGCGAACCGCTGGGAGTTCTCGATCGGCGGCCGGGTAAGCCATGACAATATCGAGATGAAGCAGGACAACTCCCTGGGCCTCGCTTCGCTGACCGGCTCCAACTCAACGTCGCAAACCTATCCGACAGGTCGGGTAGCACTATCCTTCAAGTGGACGAACGACATTCAAAGCTACGTGTCGGTTGCTCGTGGTCACGCGTCACGGGTGTACCCGCTCTTTAGCTATCCGGTCGATGGCATCGTGGGCAACCCCTATCCGGCCGCTTTGGGGTGGACTTACGAAGCGGGCGTCAAGGCCGATCTTCTAAGCCATCGTCTTCAGATCGATGCCAGCGTCTATCACAACGACATCAAGAACGGTGTCATGTCCTATCTCGATCCTTCGCTTGGCGCCTTTCGGACAACATATCAGGACTACAAGACCAGTGGTTTCGAATTGCAGGCGCGCGCGCTCATCGCTGAAGGCTTGAGCTTCTCCGGGGGCGTCGGCTACATCCATAGCGAACTCGGAGCCAACGGCGCCGCAGTCAATACGGTCACTGGCAATCCTGTTCCGAACACACCGAAATGGACGGCGACGGCCGGGCTGCAATACGAAACCTCGGCCAAGGCGATTCATTTGCCCGGCAAGCTCTCCGCCGACCTTCAATACCAATACACCGGCAAGCGCACCGCGGATATAGACAAATCTTATTACCTTGATGCCTATAGTCTTGTGAATGCCCAAATCGGATGGAAAAACAAGGATCTCGAAGTCTATCTGTTCGGCCGGAATCTTTTCGACAAACGCTATGAAACCTTCGGCAGCCTGTACTCCGGCATGCAACTGGTTTCGGTCGGTCGCGGCCGTACCTTGGGGGTAGGCCTGACCAAAAGCTTTTGATTGCCGCCAGTAGGGTCGTTTGGTCATCTAGCCGCCCCGGCGCATCGAGAGATTTCACGTTATGGCGAGCAAGGGGCAGCACTATCGGATCGTATTCGCGGGATGTGGCGTGGCTGGCCTGCCGATCGCGCCCACAATCGGCGCTCGAACTGTGCCCGAGCGTCCCCCAAGGATCACCTGATGGTCCGTCGCGCGGTGGCGCGCGCCACCTTCGGCACGGCGCTGGAATGGTTCGACTTCGCGTTGTACGGTGTCGTCGCGGCGACGATCTCCGAAGCTGTTCTTTCCGTCGCTCGACCCGACCGCGTCACTGGTGAGCTTCTGGGCGGGACTCGCGGCCCGTCCGCTCGGCGCGGTGATCTGCGGCACGCTCGGCGCAACCTGATGCTGGTCACGGTGTCGGTGATGGGGCCGTCGTCGTTCCTGATGGGCCTGTTCACCGTCACTTCATCAAGGGCCGTGATCGACCCTTAAGCGTCATTCATCGCTCTCCACAGCGGACGTTGAAGGCATTTAGCTGAATTGCCCAAGATTTTGCTACGTAACGGCGTCACCCAATCATCTGATGGGATTCGGCACACCTACCAAGTTAGTCGAGTCGTAGCTTGAGTTTGTCCTTGTAGATACCGAGGCGCAATTGCGCCCGATCAATGAACTGGTTGTAGAACAACAGTTCTGAATACAGCTCACCATAGCGGTTTCCAGTCTCCGGATCCTCAAGCGCGCCTGTGTGGAAGTATCCCTTCGTACTGGCAAATCTGGTCCATCCCGTTGGCATTCGTGAGTGGTTTAATTTGCTTCCGATTAGGTAGCCGTAAAATTTTCTTATTTTTCCATTAGATTTTGCAGCCAACAATCGCGCATACTGAGTCAAGTCATTGATGTGATCTTGAATCTCTACGTCAGGCGCTTTGAATTCAATGATAATGGCTGCACCCTCTTGATTGAAAAGTGCGATATCGGGCCGTTTCGCGGAATGCAGTTCATTATTTTCCGAAAAAAGAGCCTCAAGACTTTTGTCGATATCTGAGTCGAACAGATCCTGACCATCTAGCCATTTCAAAGTACTCAACGGCTTGTCAGAAGCAATGTGTTCAAAGTACTGATATTCCTCATTCAGAAGCCAGATGTCGTGATCTTTTGTGTCGGCACTGTCCTTTCCAGTCGGAAAAAAGACGTTGTGAATGATGCGCTCATGCTCGTTTCGCTTTCCATCTGCTTGCTGCTGGCATTCTAGCAACTTATCAACAGCATGCCGAAGCACTTCAATCATCGCGCTGCGCCGGACAACCAACTGCGACAAATTGGTCATGTCCATCTTTTTTATGGTGCTGGTATATTTCCAAGACAATTCATTTACTTTGTCCCGAAAATCATCCGACCTAGGATCCAGCTTTAGCAACTCCTCCTTAACCTTGAATAACCTAGATGTATCCCCGACGATGTCTTCCTGAAACCTCTTCAGAACCCGTTTAGCGATGTTTTCCTCGGTATCGCTGTAGTGAATTTTGATGTTGGCTCCTTCGAGCATTTGCTGTGTAATACCAAATTTTTGCTCCGTCGCTCGAACGAGATCATCCCTATTAAAATCCTTGGGCGTAATAATTCCGTAGACATAGTCTTCGAGGGAATCTACAACATCCTCGAGTGAGAATTTTTCATCCAAGTTTTCACTTTCACTACATTCGTACGGTATATCGAATCCATCGCGCTGCTGATTTACGGCCTCCTCCAGAAAATTACTTTCCACCAAAATAAGTTCAAATTTTCCGTCGATGGGCCTCTTTCTGTCTGCGGTCGATTTTATGTACCGGCGCGTGAGCTGTTGGACGATCGCGGAATTCGCGCACAAGGCCACTTCATGTTGAAAATTCGGAAAATCATTTTCCGAGAAAGAGTAACGGGTAACCTTCAGGTCTGGACTAGATCTAAGGTCTTTGCCATGTCCACAAACCAAGGGGATAAGCCTTGTTTCAGATGGGAAAGGTAGATCCTTTCCTTGAATGGTCGTGCTCTCGGAATTGTTTCCGTGATTAGATATGATTTCAATTGCGAAGTCACCAATCAACCCCTTCAAAACGATGAGTCGTTGAAGGAAAGACGTATATAGGTGAGCAGCAACCGCGCGACATGAAAACACGTCTGGAGTGTTCTCTTGTTCGGCCCTATGCTCGGAGTTGCGTGGTGTGTTGCGCCGGCGGCTCAGCTTAATGGTCGTAAAAAATTCAGAATCACGTGCGGGTGTTTCTGTGAACGATTCTTTCGAGATTTCGCGCGTAGTAGTATCAACGACAAGATTCCGACGTATAAATCTATTTCCCTGCTTGAATTCACTTTCAAGTGAGAGCTTATCGAAATGATGGAAGAACTGGATGCGCCCAGCTCCTTTGCATTTTCCAATACCCTGGATTCTAAGCTGATCTTTGTAAGTTGAGTCCTTCGTAATGAACGCCTTCACTTGATCGTCCCCAAATCCAGCGCCATTGTCTGTACAGGACACCTCGACATCGAAGCCGTCATCAAAAAGGGTTGTGTCAATAATTTCAGATTGGATTTTCACCAAAAAGGATGGGGCGTCCTTTTCAGAATTTCGCCGGATCAAATACGAGTCGATAGCGTTCGAGAGCATTTCTTCGAACACGACGTAGTCGCTGCTGTTGATGGCGGTATTCTTGAGTCCACCACGAATGTCGAGAGTCATGTTAGTGCCAACACGTTGTGTCTACGTTTGAATGGTATGCCATCTGCCTACTTATAGGTGCACACGAAAGACTTTCGGCCTGCATGTAAGCAGCAATGGCACGGCCGCGGAAAGGTATCTTCGTATGTGCATAAGACAGTAAGCTGGGGTCGCTCGATGACACAAGGAATCGCTTAAATGGCAAGCTCGCAACAGTGTAGATTGTCCCGAATCCAGGTCGCCGTGTCGAATGTCGCTTGTTGGCCGAACCGAGTCAGACGATCTGACGCTGTCTGTTCGGTCCAGTCCAGCCTTATACAGTTGACGCAGCGCCATCGTTCGCCCTTCGGGCGGGGGAGGGGGGGCACGTTGGTCGGATTGTTTACGGCCGCTTGCATCGTGGCGTCATCGTTTGACAATACTGTCCGATAATGGCTCCCGGCCAGTGTGCCATGTTCATCCACGTCACAGGAGCATCGCGATGCCATACGTCACAACGAAGGATCACGTCGAGATTTTCTACAAGGACTGGGGCCCGAAGGACGCGCAGCCCATCATGTTCCACCATGGCTGGCCGCTGTCGAGCGACGACTGGGATGCGCAGATGCTCTTCTTCGTCCAGAAGGGCTATCGCGTGATCGCGCACGACCGGCGCGGCCACGGCCGGTCGACGCAGGTGTCGGACGGCCACGACATGGATCACTACGCGGCCGATGCGTTCGCGGTCGTCGAAGCGCTCGACCTGCGCAAGGCGGTGCATATCGGCCACTCGACCGGCGGCGGCGAAGTGGCACGCTACGTCGCGAAGCACGGCGAGCCGGCCGGCCGCGTCGCGAAGGCGGTGCTGGTCAGCGCGGTGCCGCCGCTGATGCTGAAAACCGATTCGAACCCCGAAGGCTTGCCGCTCGAGGTGTTCGACGGTTTCCGGAAAGCGCTCGCCGACAATCGCGCGCAGTTCTTCCTCGATGTACCGAGCGGCCCGTTCTACGGGTTCAACCGCGAAGGTGCAACCGTGCATCAGGGCGTCATCCGGAACTGGTGGCGGCAGGGGATGGAAGGCAGCGCCAAAGCGCATTACGAAGGCATCAAGGCGTTTTCGGAAACGGACCAGACCGAAGACCTGAAGTCGATCTCCGTGCCGACGCTCGTGCTGCATGGCGAGGACGACCAGATCGTGCCGATCGCGGATGCCGCGCTGAAGTCGATCAAGCTGCTGAAGAACGGCACGCTGAAAACCTATCCGGGCTATTCGCACGGGATGCTGACGGTCAACGCGGACGTCCTCAACGCCGACCTGCTGGCTTTCGTGCAGGCGTAACCGTGACGCTCGGCGCAGGCCCGCTTCGGCGGGCTGCGTTGTTTTTGGACGGCTGGCGGCACCCGGTAACCGTGGCCGGTAGCGCCCGTCAGCGCCGTCGCCCAGGCGGCCGGTTCGCCGGCCGCAGGGTTCAGCCCGGCCCGTTGAAGCGGATGCCCGGAAACGTCAGGCGCGGCATCCGGTCTTCCAGGAACGTGAGGAGTTCGCGCACCTGCGCGGCTTTGCCGGAGTCTTCCGGCCAGACGAGATAGTACGCGTCGCCGGTATTGACGGCCGTCTTGAACGGCAGCACGAGCTGCTTCTCGTCGATTGCCGTCGCGCACAGCGCGAGATCGCCGATCGAGATGCCGTGGCCGGCGATGGCCGCCGCGATGCCCTGTTCGAGCATGTCGAACACCTGCCCGCGCGTGATGTCGACGTCCAGGCCGTGCCCGCTGCCCTTGAGCCAGCGGCGCCAGTCGCGCCGGTCGGGCGACGGGTGGATCAGCTCGCACGCCGCCGGATTCGTGCGTGCGACCGTCGCGGTCGCACGCGAGCACACCGGAATCAGCCATTCGTTGAACAGCTTCACGCACTGCGTGGCCTCGCCGAACTTGCCCGTGCCGAGCAGGATCGCGCAATCGTAGGATTCGCTGAAGAAATCGACGGTGTCGACATCCATCCACACGCTCGCGATCTGCACCTCGAATGCGGGCCGCGTGTCGCGAAAGGCGGCCAGCGCGTCGAGCAGCCAGCGCATCGTGAGCGTGGACGGCGCCTTGAGCCGCAGCACGTCGCGTTGCGACTGGAACAGCATGCAGGCTTCCTCGATCTGCCGGAAGCCGCGCCGCAGGCCCGACGCGAAGATCTGCGCTTCCGCCGTCACGGTCATCCTGGGCCCGCGCCGGACGAACAGTTTCCGGCCGAAGTAGGCCTCGAGCGTCCTGACGTGCTTGCTCACCGCGCTCTGCGTGAGGCTCAGTTCCTCGGCGGCAAGCGTAAACGAGCCGGTGCGCGCGGCGCTTTCGAATGCCCGCAAGGCGTAGACAGGGGGGAGCGGTTTGGCCTTCACGGGGTTTGAATATGAATAAAACTCATGTCATTCGACAGGATTTTCCGTTTTTCAGCAGCAGGCCGGGCGCGCCATACTGCAAAAAACCGTGCAATCCGCCGCGCTGAATCCAGATGATGCCATCGTAGCGCGCACGCGCGTCGATCCATCCAACAACTTTTTGTCATGGCACTCCATTACCCGCTGCTGTTCGCCTATCTCGCCGCGATCGTGCTGCTCATCGCGACGCCCGGCCCCGTCGTCATGCTCGTGGTCGGCACTGTCGCGCGGCGCGGGTTCCGCCAGGGCATGCTGACCGCGGTGGGCGCGAATGCCGCGAGCCTCGTGATGATCGCGGGGGCGATGCTGATGGTGTTCGGCGTCGTGCTCGTCAGCGATCGCCTGCTCACGGGGTTGCACGTGGCGGGTTGCGTCTTCATCGCGGTGCTGGCCGTCCGGACGCTGCTCGGCGAATGGCGCGCCGGCCGTACGCGCGACGGCAACGGTGCCGCACCAGGCGAACCGGCGTCGCAGGCGTGGCGCTTGCCGGGTGTGGTGCGCGGCTTTCTCGTCGGCATCGCGAACCCGAAGGACCTGCTGTTCTTCGTCGCATTCTTTCCGCAGTTCGTCGGCATCACGCCGGATTCCCGCGTGAGCCTGGCCATCCTGGCCGCGCTGTGGATCGCGGTCGATTTCACGATCATGACCGGCTACATGGCCGCGATCAACCATCCGCTGATTCACCGCAAGCAACGATGGATCACGGCCTCGTCGGCGGGTGCGCTGCTCGTGATTGCGCTTGCCGGGCTCGGCGGCGCGATCGCGGGTGGCGCGTAAGCCAGCGGGCGATCTGCGTTACGTTTCGTTTGTCCTGTTTTTTGTCGAGCTCAATCATGTCCGGCACCGCCCCGACTTTCTCCGAGCACCTCTTTTCCTATGGCACGCTGCAACTCGAACCGGTGCAGCTCGCCACCTTCGGCCGCAAGCTCGACGGTCGCGAGGATGCGATGCCCGGTTACGCGATGACGATGCTGAAGATCGACGATCCGGAGGTGGTCGCGACGAGCGGGAAGACGCATCATCCGGTGGTGGCTTATACCGGCCGACCGGGCGACCGCGTCACGGGCACCGTGTTCGCGATCACGCGCGAGGAGCTGCAGCACGCGGACGACTACGAAGTCGACGCGTATCGCCGCGATCGCGTGGTGCTGGAATCGGGCGTCAGCGCGTGGGTGTACGTGGATGCGGGTTCGCCGCGCCCGGAATGAATCCGGGGCACGGGAACGATCGACGTCGTCGCGTGTTTCCCGCTACTCGTTGCGCAGGAACACGACATAGCCGCGGAACCACGGGTTTGCCGCGAGGTAGGGCGGCGCATCCCATTCGCCGCCCTGGATGATGCCGATGCGAAACGGCAGCTGCAGCCGCGCGACGCGCGGCAGGTAGTCCGCATAGTCGGGGATCGTGCGGCGGCCCTGATAGGTCTGCACGACGACTTCGTCGACGATCCCCCTGAGCTGGTTGACCTGGTCGGTATCGATGCGGCTGCTCCAGTCGAGCAGCCCCGTGATGCTCAGCCGGCAATCGGCGGGCAGCGTCTCGCGCAGCGTCCGCAGGAATTCGAGGTAGTCCTGCAGGTGGCGCGTGCGTGCATCGAAGTCGATCTGGATACCGGTGATCGTGCGACCCGACGCGCGCCAGCGTTCGAGTTGCGCGAGCATGATCTGCGTGACGCGCGGCGTCCAGCGCAGCGTATGCGCACGATAGACGAGCCACACGCGCGCATGCGGCGCGGGTGGCAGCGCGACGCCCTGCGCGATCACGCGTACTTGCGACTCGTCCCGCGGCGATGCCTCGATCTGCCCTTGCAGCACGTAGACGGCGCGGGCGCCGCGCACGACCGCCTGCGGCTTCACGCCCGCCCACAGCCAGAACGTGTCGTACTGCGCGGCATCGACGGTGCCGGCCAGCGCGACGCGTCCGGCCAGCAGCAGCGCCATACACGTGATATACGCGACATACGCGACACGCTTCACGCGGCGCTTACCAGTAGTAGCGGAGTTTCTGCGCCCACACGCTGCCCGCGTAGCTGGCCTTCAGCGTATCGAACCAGCGCTTGCGCACGTTCTTCGGCACGTCCTTGCCGCCGCATTCGTTGGAGCCTGCCGGCGCATAGCACCTGATCGCGCGGTAGTACGCATACGCGCGGTCGTTCGGATTCGCCTGCGCATCGGCCATCACCGTCACGTAGCTCGACATCCGCTCGTACGGCTTGCCTGCGAACTGCGATGGCGCCGCGCCGAGCGTCGGCGGCACGCGCGCGGCGTTCGCCGCCGACGCGTTGCGCATCCACGGAGGCACCACATCGCCTTCGAGGTTGGCCGTGAGCGGGTTGACGCGCACGAACTCGGCGAGGCAGTTCAACCCTTTCGCGTCGGCCGGATTCTGCTGGAGCATCGCCGCGATGTCGCGCGCGGACGGGCACGTGTAGCCGTCTTCGGTTTTCGCACCGGACGCGACGAACGGCTTCAACGGATCGGCAGGCGTGCCGGACACCAGCGCGGCATCGGCGATGAACTCGGCGTAGTGCGAACGCGTGAGTTCCTTGTACAGCAGCGTGTACAGCGCGGTGTCGCGCAGCGCGCCGCCGGCCGCCGGGTTTTGTGCCTGCGCGCGCAGCAGGTCCGCGTTGGCGGCGCGCCGCAGCAGCACGGCGCGGATCGCGGCGTTCTGCACGGGCGAATCGTCGGCGAACGCATCGTTGACGAGCCCGGCCTGTTCCAGGTTGATCGCGAGCGCGAGTTCCAGCGCCTCGCGCTGGAAGCGGAATTTCGCGAGCGGGATCAGGTCGCGCCACAGCTGGCGCGCCTTGTCGGCCTGGCCGCTATCCTCCAGCGCGAACCCGCGCAGCGCCTGCTGGCTCAAGCCGAAGTAGTCGAGCGGCTCGGCGGGCGCCTGCGGCAGCAAGGCGAGCGCGGCGTCCGGCTTGTGCCCGATCTGGACATACCAGGTCGCGAGCAGGTAGTCGTAGAGCGCGGGCGCGTTCGCGAAGCGCGGCTTCTGCGCCTGCAGCTCGTCCAGGGTCAGCGGCTTGGTGCGGCTCGAATCGCTGTTGTCCGACGTGCGCATGCGCAGCAGGTCGACGGTCGCGAGCACGGTCGGCGACTGGATCTGGCGCGCATCGAATTCCGTGCCGAACAGCAGCTTGCTGTCGAGTTCGTTCGCCAGCTGGATCAGCGGCACGTTCGACGTCGCCGGCGACCAGCGCGCGAGCGCGCGGCCGTACAGGTCGGCCTGCTGCGTGACGTTGCCGCCGAGCCACGCGACCCGCCGCAACAGCCCGTTCGCGGAGGTCGCATAGCGTCCCTGCGGATAGATCTTCAGGTAGGTGCGAAACACCGTATTCGCGGCGTCGAGCGACACCTTCGTCACGCGGCCGAGCGACGGCGTCGGGTTGTCGTTGTCGAACACGTTGGCCTGCGCGGCGTTCAGCTGCGCGCGCCCGGCCATGTAGAGCCCGGTTTCCTTCAGCCACGGGTTCGCGCTGTGCGACGCGTTCGCGAAGGCCCGGGTCGCGGTGAGGAAGTCGGCGCGGTAGAACGCGTTCGTGCCGTCGAGATACGCGGCGAACTGCTGGCCGAGCGGCGACTTGACCGGCGGTTTCGTCCACGCGGCGCTCGCGGCGCCGGCGGCGCAGGTCTTCTGCGCGATGTCGGCACGGGCCGCGCGCAGGCGTGCGGCTTCGTCGGCGGGGAGGCCGCCGGCACCGCCCAGTGCGTCGTTGAACGCATCGGCGCCCGAGTTCATGCTGCGGCAGATGCTGCCTTCGCCGTCGGCATAGCGGTTCGACGACGCGTCGCCATCCGCCGCGTTGTCGGCCTTGGCGGTCGTGTCAGGCTCCTTCTGCCCGATGTAGATCCACCCGGAGAAGTCCATCGGAAACGGCACGATGATCTGGTTGATCCGGTCTTTCGCGGGGATCGTCTTCGGGTCCGGAAACGCCTGCGCGACCTTGGCGCTGTCGACCATCATCAGCATCGCGTTGATGCGCGTGTCGTTCGCGGGGCTCAGCATCGGCAGGTTGGCGCACGAGTAGGCGGTCTGCCGGAGGGTGGTGGGCGCGTAGCAGCCATCGTCGCCGCTGGCATGGGCAGCCGGAATCCAGAACAGGCCGGCCGCCAGCGCGGCGAACAGGTGTCGGTGCAGCAATGGGTTTCTGGGCATTTTTTTCTTGTGCCGGGTGTGGGGCCGCAGCGGCCGGGTCTCTCAGGTGAGGCGTTTCGCCCCGGCGCGTATCGTACCGCACCCGCGGCCCCGGCCGCGAGCGCGCGCAGGCGGGCCGGTGAAATGGAAGTCCACTCAGTGTGGACGCATCGCCACCTTGAATCCGGACCGCCTGAATTAAGATGCAGCCGGCAGCGACGGACCTTCGACGATAGACGTCGGTCGTCGTCCGCGCTGCCCGACGGGGGCGGTCTGCCGAGGGCGGTGTTCGCATCGATCCGCACGACGGAGCCGATCAGGACGGGGGGCGAACGGACGCCGGTTTTCGTGTCTGTTCAATAGCATTGCTTATCAAGAAGCCGATCGGTGCGGTACAGCGTGTCGGCGAACGGCAGACGAGAGTACGCCGGAAAGAGAAAAAGAGGATTCCGATGAAACCCATTGCATGGATGGTCATGGCAGCCGCGCTCGCGCTGTCCGCATGCGGCGGTGACGACGTTGCCACGAACGGCGGCGCATCGTTGTCGTCGCCGAACAATCCCGGTTCACCTTCCGGTCCGACCTCGCCCGGCGGCGGTTCGAACGGCGGCTCGAATGGCGGGCCGACGGGCGGCGGGACCACGCAGCCGCAGGCCGGCTGGTCGAAGGTCGCCGCGGTGGACGGCAAGGGGCCGGAAGGCGAGCCGAGCGTGACCATCGACGCGAGCGGCAACGCGCTCGCCACCTGGATGACCAACGGCACGGCCGGCACGACCGGCAACGAGATGTGGGGCGCACGCTATGTGCCGGGCTCGGGTTGGGGAAGCGCGACGCGGCTCGACACGAGCGACGGTTCGCATGCGATGAATTCGCTGACCGGGGTGCAGCCGCAACTGGTCGGCAACGCGAGCGGGCAGGCGGTCGCATTCTGGACCGAGTGGACGCCGGGCCCCAACACGTACGCCCTGTGGGCGCGCCCGTACACCCCGAATGGCGGTTGGGGCACCCCGGTCGCACTGGTGCCGGACATGGCCGGTTCGTCCTATTCGGCCGGCATGGACAGCCAGGGCAACGCGCTCGTCACATGGACACAGTCGATCAGCCTGCTCGACACGCGCATCGCGTGGACGCGCTATACGCAGGCCGGACAGTGGTCGCCGACGGCGCTGGTCCAGATGCCGGTGCAGACCGGGCCGGGCGCGGTGACCGGCGATACGGACAACGTGAGGCCGATGCTGTCGGTCCTGTCGTCCGGCCGCGCGGTGCTTGCATGGCGGCAGACCAACCATACGAAGTCGGCGTTGTGGACGGCTACCTACGACGCGACCAACGGCTGGACCAACGTCAACCAGGCCGTATCGAATACGAGCCTGTTCACGACGATCATCTCGCCGGTCGCCGGCATGGACGCGAAGGGCAACATCACGCTGCTCTGGGGGCAACTCGACGTGACGGGCGGGAAGATCTACACCGCCACGATGTCGCAGCGCTACGTCGCCGGAACCGGATGGCAGCCCTCGCAGCCGGTGGCGCCGGCGATCGTCGAGCCGACGGGTTTCATCGCGACGCCGATGCTCGCCGTCAACGAAAACGGCGTGGCCGCCGCGATGTGGGCGGAAGGGGGCGCGGTCCTGCAGGCGAGCGTATCCGATGCCGGCGGAAACTGGGGGACGCTGCAGCGGCTGACGGAACACCTGAACGGGGCGGCGCTCCAGTACCCGCCGCTGGTGATCGACGCAGCCGGCAACGTGACTGTCGCCTGGCAGGACACGGGCACACCGAACGCGTCGCTCCTCCTCGTGGCCGGCTATCGGAACGGCGCGTGGAGCACGTCGACGCTGGATCCGCAGGACGGGTCATGGCCGGCGCTGGCCGTCAATGCCGCGGGGGCGATGGCGCTCGTCTGGCAATCGTTCGTCGCGAACGTCGGCAGCCAGATCCAGTCCAGCTTTTTTACGCCGGGCTCGTAATCGTGCCCCACCGGGAATTCGAAGGAGAAACCATGAAGCAGATCCTGCAATGCGCCGTCACCTTGCGGACGGCGCTGGGCGCGGCGGCCGCCGGCCTCGTGTTGTCCGCGTGCGGTTCGACGCAGATGAACATGGTCGACGTGCAGACGTCGACCGCGAAGACGCTCGGGCTCGCGTCGTCGGACGAGATCACGATCGCCAACGTGCAGTACGGGAAGAAGGACGGGCTCGGCGGCCAGAAGGTGAGTTACGACGCGACGACCGGCAAGGGGCGGCGCTTCGGCTGTACGGTGTTCATGATTCCGGGGCTCACGCCGATCGATCGGCCGACGTACAACAACTGGGAATGCCATCCGCAACGCTGATGGCCGCGGCAACGACGGCGCCCGTCGCGGGGCGCCCGTCGACCGCCTGGGTGGACGATGTGCGGCGCCGGCCTTGCGCCGGCGCAATTGGGTCCGATAATCTGCGAACCGATCTCTCCTCTCGTGTCGGCTCGATAAAAACACTGTCATGGATCAAGCGGCATTCGTCCCCGTTTTCAAGTTTCGCACCATCGACTACCCCGAGCGGGATAGGTTCCACGTCTGGGTCAAGGACATGCTGTGCGACTGCCGCCTGGAAGACGACGGCGGCCACGGCGCGTTCGACGCGGAAGCGAGCGGCGCGGCGCTCGGCCCGCTGATCCTGTCGGGCCGCCACTGGCGATCGCGCGCGCCGGCCTACCGGGTTCATCGGACCACGCGGCGGATCCTCCTCGACGGACAGGATTCGATCCGCTTCACGCTGCTGCTCGGTGGCCGGCTGGCCAGCCACACCGGCGGGCCCGAACTGGTCAAGGGCGCCGGCGACGTGTTCGTGTACGACGTCGCGCAGATCAACGACTGCAGGGTCGAGGCCGGCGACGTGATCAGCCTGGTCGTGCCCAGGTACCTGCTGCCGAGCCATGCGACGCAGGCGCACGGCCAGACGCTGACGAGCGGCGTCGGGCGGCTGCTCGGCGACCACATGCTGTCGCTGTTCCGCAATCTGCCGAATCTGCGCACGCACGAGATCCCGAGCATCGTCCAGTCGATGCTGCTGCTGCTCGCCGCGGCGGTTGCCCCGACCGCGCAGGCGCTGCACGACGCACGCGGCCCGATCGACGGGGCGCTGGCCGAGCGGGTCCGCCGCTACATCGACGTGCATCTGCTGGAGCCCGACCTCGATCCCGACCGGATCTGCCGCGACATCGGCGTGTCGAGAGCGCGGCTCTACCAGCTGTTCAAGGAAGACGGCGGCGTGATGCGGCAGATCACGCGGCGGCGGCTGCGTCACGCGTACCACGTGCTCGGCGACCCGCAGCGCCGGCATCAGCGCATCGCGGAGATCGCGTGGGCGCACGGTTTTCCCGACGAGAAGTATTTCCACCGGCTGTTCAAGGCGGAGTTCGGCCATACGCCGAAGGAAACGCTCGAATGCGCGGCCGCGCCGATTCTGCTGCCGTGCGATGCGGCCGGCGATCGCTGGGCGGATGGCGGCCGGCTGGCAGGATGGACGCTGCCGTTCGGCGTGCTCACCAACTGAGCGGGCCGCGCGTTCCGGCCGCCGCGCGGCGGCTTGTTTCGTGCGTCACGCGTACACGCTGCTGGCCGCGCCGCCTTCATCGGCCTCGTCGATCGCGGCCCGCAAGTCGTCGATCGCCACCATCAGCTCGCGCACCTGCCGCAACGACGGGTACTGGTGCAGCACCGCATGCCATTGCGGCATCGTCAGCAGCGCGTGCCAGACGACGCCGAGGCCGTCAGGGGCGGTATGCGGCTGTTGCGCGAGCGCGCTCGCGTACTCGAGGCTGGCTTGCGCCGACAGCAACTGCATCCGGCTCGCGGCGCCCAGCAGGCGCGGCGTCGCGTCCGCGGACGCGTCGCAGCAATAGAGCACTTCCCGTTGCAGCGCGGCGTCGTCGGTCGTCAGCGCCCGCAGCGACGCGCCGTGCACGCGCACCGTGCCCTGGTGCGTCTCGAACGAATAGATCGTGTCCGGGTCGGCCTGCGCGAGCAGGGTCAGGCCGCGCAGCAGCCGCGGCAGATCGGTCGTCGCGGCATCCGCGGACGCTTTCGCTTCGACGAGGAAGCGCACGTTCCACGCGGGCGCCGGGTCGTCGCCGCGAGGGCGTTCGAGCAGGATCGCGTCCCATTCGGTTTTCGCGCGATCGTGCCGGCCCGGTATCGACGACGGCACGCGCATCGACGTCACCACCCGGTACGTGCGGCGTGCGTCGACGGCGTCGAGCCTGCGGGCCAGCGCGTCGAGCGCCTGCGCGGCCAGCGCTTCGACGGCTGCGCCGCGCTGCTGCGATGCGACGCCCTGTGCAACGGCGACCGAGCTGCCTTCGAGCGGACCCTGGCGGACCCACAGCGCACGGTAGCGGCGCACGTGCTCGTCCGATGCCAGGGCGTCGACGCGCAGCAGGCGTTCGAGCGCGGGGCTGTCTTTCAGCTTGACGATGTCCTGTTCGAAGGCCGGGTCGGTCTTCATGTCGGGCAGTGCGAGCAGGTGCCGCAGCGTGTCGTGCAGATCGGCCCACGACGCGCCGGTGGCGGCCGCATGCAGCCGCGCGAGCCCGTCGCGTTGCCACGGCCGGGCGCTGCGCTCGAGCTTGGCCGGGTGCGCGATCGCGTTGACGGCCGAGTGCAGCGCGCGACGGTCCTGCTCCGCGTGTGCCGACAACGACGCGTATTCGCGCACGCTCGGCGCATCGTGCCGCAGCACCGCGGCCTGAAACGCGGGATCGCCGGAATGCGTATCCATCGCATCGCGGATCATCTGCGCGAGGGCGTCGATGAAGCGCTGCCGCAGCGCCGCGTCGGTTGTGTGCCCGTCGCTTCGCATCCTGCGCGCTTCCTCGATCACGATCGCAAGCGTGGCGGCCGGGTTCGCGGCGTCGGCAGGCGACGACGCGCTGTCGAGCGGCGGCAGCCGGTAGCGGCGCACGACGGTGCGCAGGGTTTTGTCGAGCAGGGCGGGAAGCGGTGTCAGCGACATGTTCGATATCGGCGTGAAAGCGGTGCGCATGCCAAGGAGTAGGGCGCGGTGGGCGCGGGGATGTGCAACGTTATCACGTCGTACGGAAGATGCAGGGGGGCGCAGCGCGCTACGGGCGGTCGTTCAAGGGGATGTCGCCTGCCGGCTCGCTGATCGTCGGGGCGATCGTGCTGGTGCCTGCCTGCCTCGCCGCCGACCGTCCGTGGACGCTTCACCCGTCGTCGCGATCGCTGCCGGCACGGGCGGCGATCGCGTTCATCATTTACTTTCGGCTCGTGCAGACGCTCGGTTCGGTTGGCACGACGGGGCGCAGGCCTGTCTGCGCGTGCCGATCAGCATCGGCATCGGCATGGCGCTGCTCGGGGAATCTCGGTTGGCATCGGCGTGGCTCGGGCTCGCGTGCGTCGTTGCCGGCGTGGCCGCAATGACGTTGCCGTCACGACAGTGCGAGCAGCCGCGCGCCTGACACCTGCCGCGAACCCGGCCGCGCAACGCGCGCGGCCGTCGCGCTGCGGCCAGCGATCAGCGATCAGTGACAGGCCCGGTCAGCCGTGCCCGCGCGCGCCGCGTGCATCAGGCCGTCAACGTCACCGACAAACTGCCGAGCTCGCCGAAGCGAACCGTCAGCGCATCGCCGAGCGGCACGTCGATCGCGCCCGCGTACGATCCGGTCGTCACGATCTGCCCGGCGCGCACCGGGTCGCCGCGCGAGGCGAGGAAGTTGACGAGCCACACCAGCGGCTTCAGCGGATCGCCGTCCGGGTGGCGGCCGTCGATCGTGCGGTTCAGCGCGCCTTCGAACGACAGCGCCAGCGTCTCGAGCGGCACGTTCAGCCCGTCGGGCACGACCGGGCCGACGCATAGCCCCTGGTTGAATTGCCCGTCGGCCAGCAGCTCGAACTTCGACGCGCGCGCGGGCTCCGCATAGCGGCAGCCGAGCACCTCGAGCACGATGCGCACCTCGCGGATCGCGTCGCGCACGTCCTGTTCGTCGTACGGCTGTTCGCGCGCGGGCAGGTCGCGATCGAGCACGAACGCGATTTCCGGTTCGATCCGCACGATCGGGCCGCCGACGACGCGGTACGGCGCATCGGCCTCGCGGATCGTCGACGCGAAGATCGGTGCGAGGATCACGCGGTCGGGCGGCGGCAGCGCGCATTTCCATCCGCCGACGGATTCGCCGAGCAGGTCGGCCACGCGCTGCTGGATCGCGAGCGCGGTGTCGATGTCGTCGGGGCGCAGTGCATCGGGCAGCAGCGGGCCGGGCGAGCCGGCATGGCGGGCGGCGACGAGATGCTGGGCGGCGCCGTCCACGCGTTCGGTAGTCGTTGTCATGTCGGTTGAGCGAGTTGAAAGTGGGCCGGCAAATAAGGGCCGGACGAAAGTCGCACATCCGATGATAGCGCCTTCGGCATGGTGGCCGCTCGATTCCGGTGCGCACGGGCGGCGCGCGGCCGCCGCGGGCCCGGCGGATTCCGTCGCGCGCCGGCGGGTTCGACAAGCACGCGTATCGCGCGCCGCATACGCGAGGACGCACAAGGGTGCGGGCTCCGGCGCGCGTGCCGCGCCCTGCGTCGGCCGGTCGCAGCCGGCATGGTCGCTCGCTTGATCGCCGTCAACATTCGAACCCGCCGTCCGCCGATGATGGTGACAGGGCCGCGCGCACCCAGCCGCGCGGCAATTCACCCCAGCGAGGTTTGCATGTACAAGAAGATCATGGTGGCCGTCGACGGCAGCGCTTCGTCGAAACTGGCGCTTGCCGAGGCCGTAAAGGTCGCGCTGGCAGGCGACGCGCAAGTCAGTGCCGTGTATGTGGTCGACAAGTCGGTGCTGTTCACTTACGCGGGCCGTTTCGATCCGCACGCGCTCGTCGAGGAAATGCGCGACGACGGGCGCAAGGTACTGCGCGAAGCCGAACAGGTCATCGCGCTCGCCGGTGCGAAAGGCGAGGCCGAACTCGTCGAGACGGAGAGCATCGGCGAGGACATCTCGGAACGCCTGCAGCGCTACGTGAAGGAAGGCGGGATCGATCTCGCGGTGGTCGGCACGCACGGGCGGCGCGGCATCCGGCGCGTGCTGCTCGGCAGCGTCGCCGAGCGCTTCGTGCGCGGCTCGAAGTGCCCGGTGCTGCTGATTCGCGGCGACGATGCCGACGTAGCGGCTGCGGCCGCGTAACCCGGAGGGGGCGCAATGATACGCCGCCAATCTCGGATCGTCGTCGCGGCGATCGCCGTGTTCGTCTCGCTCGTGGGGATGATGGCCGTCGTGACGGGGCTATTGTTCGACAACGCGATGGCGCTGCGTGGCGGCGCGGTCGCGCTGGTCGTCGGCGTGGCCGGTTTCGTCGTGATGCTCAATCCGGGCGCGAAAGGCGAGGAGTGACGCGTTACGCGGCGTCGCTCCCTGAATCCTGAATCGACCGGTCGAACCACGCCAGCGCTTCGTCGTCGCGACCGAGGCGATGGAGCGCTCAGCCCTTGCTGTCGAGCGCATACGGGGCATCGGGTGACTGCGCGAGGCGCGCATCGATCAGCGCCATCGCACGATCGATCGTCAGGCCGGCGTTGACGAGGTCGTAACCGATACCGTTCAACAGGTCGACCGAGAAATTGCCTGCGTCGAGCGCGGTGTCGATGCGGCCTTCGTTCCGCTCGGCAATCGCCAGCGCGATCATCTTGGCCGCGATCTGTTCCCGGAGTGCCCGGCCGGGGTGCCGGCCGCCCCCGGAACGCCGCGCGCGACGTATCCGGCCGCGCGCGCTTCTGTCAAACTGGCGCCCATGAAACCGCGCCTCGCCTCACTGCCTTCTTCCGATTCCGCGCCTGCGCCCGCAGGCTATCCCGACGCCGACGAACTGGCCGCGCTGCGCGCATGGTACGCGGGCATGACCGTGCGTCAGGCCGTCGAACGCTACCTGCCCGATCGTCTCGGCGAAGGGCGCTCGGCGCGCGGCGTGATCGGCGGGATTCGCCGCCGCCTCGTGCGCGTCGCGCGACAGGTCGGCCGGCCCGATCTCGCGGAGCGTCTCGGTCATCCCGACGGTGAGCGTATTCGGGAGGCGAAGGCGGCCGCCGAAGCGATCGGCCTGCTGCGTCATGCGCGCGCGCCGGTCCCGCAGATCAGCGACGACGTCGGCCTGTGGCTGCCTGCGCGTGCGGTCGCCGCGCTGCGGGCGCACGGGATCGCGACGCTCGCCGATCTCACGGTGCGGATTCCGCGCCGGCGCCAGTGGTGGCGTGCGATCGCGGGCCTCGGCGTGGCCGGTGCGCGGCACATCGAGGCGTTTTTCGCCGCGCATCCGGACCTGACCGAACGGGCGCGCGCGCTGATCGCGGCGACGCCGCGCGGCAGCATCGTGCCGTGGGAGCAGTTGAAGCTGCCGCACGAGGTCGACGGCTCGGCCGGCACGTTCCGCGCGCCGCGTGCGACCAGCACGCTTGATGCGGACAACGATCACGCGGCCGTGCACGCGTGGCTGTCGCTGCACGAATCGGCCGCGACGCGGCGTGCGTACCGGAAGGAGGCGGAGCGGTTGATCCTGTGGGCGATCGTCGAGCGCGGCCGCGCGCTGTCGTCGCTGACGACCGAGGACGCGGTCGCGTATCGCGCATTCGTGCGGCGCCCGAGCCCGCACGAACGCTGGGTCGGGCCCGTGCGGCCGCGCGGCGCACCCGACTGGCGGCCGTTCTCGGGCGCGCTGTCCGCGCGTTCGGCGGCGTACACGCTGTCGGTGCTCGGCGCGTTGTTTCGCTGGCTGATCGAACAGCGCTACCTGCTGGCGAATCCGTTCGCGGGCGTCAAGGTGCGCGACACGCGTGGCGCGAACGCACTCGACACGTCGCACGCGTTCACCGAAGGCGAATGGCTGCTCGTGCGCACGATTGCCGACGGGCTCGAGTTCCGCACCGGCACGGCGGCCGGTGCGCCGCAGTCGGGCTGGACGCCGGCCGCCGCGCAACGGCTGCGCTTCATTCTCGATTTCGGTTATGCGACCGGGCTGCGCGCGAGCGAGCTGGTCGGCGCGACGCTCGGCGGCATCGAGACGGATGCGCACGGCGACACGTGGCTGAAGGTGGTCGGCAAGGGCGGCAAGGCCGCGCGCGTCGCGCTGCCGCCGCTCGCGCGCACGGCGCTCGACCGTTACCTGGTCGCACGCCGGCTGCCGGTCACGCCGGTGCGCTGGCGGCCCGATACGCCGCTGATCGCGAGCCTCGCGGAAGACGGCGCGGCCGCGATCACGAGCGTGCGGCTGTGGAAGGTGATGCAGCGTTTCTTCACGCAGGCGGCCGATCAGGTCGAGGCCGACAACCCCGCGCTCGCGCAGAAGCTGCGGCAGGCGAGCCCGCACTGGATGCGTCATACGCATGCGACGCATGCGTTGGCGCGCGGCGCGGAGCTGACGACCGTGCGCGACAACCTGCGGCATGCGTCGATCTCGACGACGTCGATCTACCTGCACGGCGACGACGTGAAGCGGGCGCGGCAGATGTCGAGCGCGTTTGCGGCAGACAAGTAACGGCGTCGCGCCGATCCGGCAGGGGTCGCGCGCGCGTCATGCCGGTTGTCGGCTCGCGTCGGGCAGCGCAAGGTGCTGCGCCGCACGCGCCACGACCGCATGACGATCGGGCCGCACGCGCTCGAACAGCGCGGACACCGACGCGAGAATGTCCGGCGCGGCCTGCTCGGGACGTCCGCAGTCGAACGGCGGCTCGGGCGCATATTCGATGCCGAGCTGCACCGCTTGCGCGTAGGCCGGGCCGGCCAGGTCGGCCATCACCGAGAGCGCCATGTCGATGCCGGCGGTGACGCCGCCGCCCGTGACGACCGGGCCGTCGCGCACCACGCGGCCTTCGTCGACGATCGCGCCGAACGGCGGCAGCAGGTCGCGCCACGCCCAGTGGCAGGCGGCCCGCCGGCCTTGCAGCAACCCGGCCGCGCCGAGCACCAGCGACCCGCTGCACACGGAGGTAACATAGCGGGCGCCGAGCGCGAGCCGGCGCACCTCGCGGACGAATGCATCGTCCGCGATCGCGTCGATCACGCCGAGCCCGCCCGGCACGCAGACGAGATCGGCGTGCGCGATGTCGGCGAGCCGCTCGACCTCGGCGACGGTCAGGCCGCTGTCCGCGCGAATCGATCCGCCGCGCACGGAGGCTCGCCGGATCCGCGCGCCCGGCAGACGCCAGAACACTTCGTCCGGCCCGGTGAAATCGAGCTGCGTGACATGATCGAACAATGCGAATACGACGATGAGCGGCGTGGTGGCCATCACGATCTCCCCAGGTATGAGCGGCGTGTAGCATCGCGCCGCGCGCTGTCCGCCGCAATGTCATTTCTCCCGCACTTTCTGCCATGACCCATCGCGTCGCCATGCTCGTGTATCCCGGTTTCCAGGTGCTGGATGCCGCCGGGCCCGTTTCCGCGTTCGAGATGGCCGACTACGCGCGCGCGCCGTATTACGCGGTTCGCGTCGTCGCGGCGCAGCCGGGGCTGGTGCGCAGTTCGTCGGGCGTGAGCTGGCACGCCGAGCCGTTGCCGGATGCGGCGGACCTCGATACGTTGCTGGTCGCGGGCGGCGACGGCGTCGATGCCGCGATGGCCGACGCAGCGACGTGCGCGTTCGTGCGGCGCTGCGCGGCGCGCGGCATCCGGGTGGCGAGTGTCTGTTCGGGCAGCCTGCTGCTGGCCGCCGCCGGTGTGCTGGACGGCCGGCTGGCGACCACGCACTGGGGCTGCGGCGAGCGGTTTGCCCGGGCGTTTCCGCAGGTGCGGCTCGCGCTCGACCGCATCTATGTGAACGACGGGCCGTTCTGGACGAGCGCCGGCATCACGGCCGGCATCGACCTGACGCTCGCGTTGATCGGCGAGGATCGCGGCGAGCGGCTGGCGCGCGCCGTCGCGAAACGTCTGGTCGTGTACTACCGGCGCCCCGGCGGACAGTCGCAGTTCTCGGCGCTGATCGAACTCGACAGCGCGCAAGGGCGCTTCAAGCCGTTGCTCGACCACATTCGCCGCAATCTCGGCGCACGCTTGCGCGTGAGCGACCTGGCCGAGCAGGCGTGCATGAGCCCGCGTCAGTTCGCGCGGGCGTTCCAGACGGAAACCGGCCTCACGCCGGCCAAGGCCGTCGAGAAACTTCGCGTGGAAGCCGCTCGTGCGGCGCTTGAAAGCGGGGCGGCGTCGCTGCAGCGCGTGGCGAACGAGTGCGGTTTCGGCGATACCGAAAACATGCGGCGCAGCTTTCATCGCTGGCTGGGCGTCGCGCCGTCGGTATTGCGTTCGTAGGCGGGCGTTGTCGCATTGTTACGTCGTCGATCGCGATCGTCTCGCTCGGCCGCGCGCCGTCATGTGACTGTCACGACACGACACGCAGCGTGTTGCGGGCCGCGAATGCCTGCACGTGCCTGAATGCGTCCGAATGCGCGTTCCGCCGACGAATGGATGACGCACCGCAGCGCATCCGCCGATCAGGCGGAACGGTCGGGCACACGCAGCGGTCATACACCTTTTGCAAGGAGCAGGGATGGCATCGAGCCAGGGGACAGTCGATTTCATCGTCGAGCAGATGGCGGCGGCCGGCACGGTATCGGCGCGCAAGATGTTCGGCGAGTACGGTATCTATTGCGACGGCAAGATGGCGGCGCTCGTCTGCGACGATCGGCTGTTCGTCAAGCCGACGCCCGAAGGCCGCGCGTTTCTCGGCACGTGCGAGGAAGGTTCGCCGTACCCGGGCGCGAAGCCGCACCTCGTCATCTCGGGCGAGCGCTGGGACGATCGCGAATGGCTGTCGGCGCTGATCCGGATCACCGCCGCGCAGTTGCCGGTGCCGGTGAAGCGGCGTCGATAACGGCCTTTTCGCGTGCAATGTTGCGCTGCGGCCAGGCGTATTCTGTGACACATGCGCGCGACCATCGCGCGCCAGGCGGGAGCACAAGAATGAAGACATCCGGACATCCGCGCGGCACGTGGCTCGCCCGCCGCGCCTGGTACGCGCTCGTCGCGGCCCTGTGTACGGGCTGGAGCGCGCTGTCGTTCGGCGCGGACGATGCGGCGGCGCTGCTCGACCGTTACCGCAGCCTCGGCGCGCAACTGAAGGACAACGCGTTTCACCGGCCGCTGGTGCTCGAATCGACGGAAGCGTCGTCGTCGCTGAAGGGCGACATCTACGCGGTGGTCGACTATCCGTTCGCGGTCGTGAGCGGCCAGCTCGACGATCCCGCGCAGGGCCCCGCGAACTGGTGCGCGGTGCTGATCCTGCACCTGAACACGAAATACTGTCATGCATCGGGCGGCGGCAACGGCCCGGTGCTCGACGTGAACCTCGGCCGCAAGATCCAGCAGAAGCTGTCCGACACCTATCGCGTGCAGTTCCGCTATCGCGTGGCGGCCGCATCGCCCGACTATTTCCAGGTCGACCTGACCGCCGACAGCGGCCCGATGGGCACGAAGGATTACCGGATCGCGCTGGAGGCCGTGCCGGTCGGCGCGTCGCGCACGTTCCTGCATCTCACGTATTCGTATGGTTTCGGCACGGTCGGCCGCATGGCGATGAAGACCTACCTCGCGACCGTCGGCAGCGACAAGGTCGGCTTCACGAACGTCGGCGGATCGGCCGCGCAGCCGCAGTACGTCGGCGGCGTGCGCGGGCTGCTGGAGCGCAACACGATGCGCTACTACCTCGCGATCGATGCGTATCTCGCGACGCTCGACAAGCCGCTCGACCAGCGCCTCGCGCGCTGGTTCGACGCGACCGAGCAGTATCCGCAGCAACTGCACGAGGTCGAGCGCGGCGCGTATCTGCAGATGAAAGCGCAGGAGGTGCAGCGGCAGCAGGCGGCGCGATGACGGTGTGGTTCCCGGTCGCACCGCCGCGCGTCAGTTCGACGCGCCGCCGACCGTGCGGATGCTGTGCCACTGACCCTGTTCGACGCGGAACAGCGTGTACGGCGGCTTGATCAGGTCGCCGCGCTCGTCGAACGAGATCTTTCCGGTCACGCCGGTGACCGATACGCCGGGCAGGCTCGCGACGATCTTGCCGCGATCGAGCGAATCGGCCTTGCGTACCGCCGCGATCATCGCGAGCGCCGCGTCGTACGAGAACGGCGCATAGAGCTCGACATCCTGGTTGAAGCGTGCCTTGTAGCGCTGCGCGAACGCGACGGCGGACGGCAGCTTGTCGAGCGCCGGCCCCGGTTCGAGATCCTGCGTGCCTTCGCCCGAGGTGCCGGCGATCTTCAGGAATGCATTGCTTTTCAATGCGCCGGCGCCGAACAGCTGCGCGCGGATGCCGAGCGAGCGCATCTGCTTGACGAGCATCGCGCCCTGTTCGTCGAGGCCGCCGAAGAACAGCAGGTCGACGTTGTTGCTCTTCATCGTCGTCAGGATCGCGCGGAAATCGACGGCCTTGTCGTTCGTGTATTCGCGCGACACGATGCTGCCGTGCGCATCCTTCACGCCCTTCTCGAACGCGTCGGCGAGACCCTGGCCGAACGCGGTGCGATCGTCGATGATGCCGATCCGTTTCGCCTTCAGCTGCTCGACCGCGAAACGGCCGGCCACCACGCCGCCGACGCCGTCGTGCCCCATCGTGCGGAACACGTTCTTGAAGCCTTGCATCGTCAGCTGCGGATTGGTCGAGCCGGGCGTGATCATCGCGACGTTCGCCTGCTTGTAGACGGCCGACGCGGGAATGCTGCAGCCCGAGTTGTAGTGGCCGATCACGCCGACCACGCCGTCGTCGACGAGCTTCTGCGCGACCTGGATCGCGATGCGCGGATCGGCCTGGTCGTCCTGCACGTCGAGCACGAAGCGCACGGGCTTGCCGCCCACGGTCGGATGTTTCGCGTTTTCTTCGTCGAGCGCGAGTTGCGCACCGTATTGCAGATCCTTGCCGACGCGCGCGACGGGCCCCGTCAGCGGGCCGGCGAAGCCGATCTTGACGGTCTCCGGGTCCGCGGCCTGCGCGGATGCGCCGACCGTGCCGATCGAGCAGACGGCCAGCCAAGCCAGCCAGTTACGACGATTCATGATGGATGCCTCCTTGCAGTGGTGAAAGTCGCGGTGCGCGTCAGAATCGCGCGGCCCGGTACGGTGCGAGGTCCAGCGGCGGTGCGCGCTGGGCGACGAGGTCGGCGACGATTTGCCCGGTGATGCCGGCGAGCGTCACGCCGAGATGCTGATGGCCGAATGCATGGATCACGCGCGCGCTGCGCCGCGCGCGGCCGATCACGGGCACGCCGTCCGGCAGCGTCGGCCGGAAGCCGAGCCAGCTGCGCGTCGGTGCGCCGAGCGACGGCACGGCTTCGCGCGCGGAACGCGTGAGCAGGGCGACGAGCGACGGATTCATCGGCGCGTCGAAGCCGCCGAGTTCGACGGTGCCGGCCGCGCGCAGCCCTTCGTCGAGCGGCGTCATGTAGAAGCCGCGCTCGGCCCAGCCGACCGGCCGCGTGACGATCGGCTCGTGCGCGCCGAACTGTACGTGATAGCCGCGCTCGGTATCGAGCGGCACCGTGTCGCCGCACGCGGCCGCGAGTGCGCGCGAGCGGGCGCCGGCGGCAATGACGACGTGATCGAACGTGCGCACGGCGCCGCCCGCATGCACGTTCACGCTGTCGCCGGCGGGCTCGATCCGTTCGACGCGCGTGCGTTCGAGCGCGGCGCCGCCGGTGGCGAGGTGCGCGAACAGGGCGTCGAGAAATCCGCACGGATCGGAGAAGTGCCAGCTTCCGACGAACAGCACGCCGCGCGTGAAGATCGGCGCGAGTGCGGGCTCGAGCCGGCGGATCGCGCTCGCGTCGAGCGTTTCGAACGGCACGCCGAGCCGGCGCCGCAGCGCGAGCGACGGCTGCGCGGCGTCGAACGACGCCTGCCGCGCATACAGGTACAGGCATTCGCGCGGCCGCACGAATGCCGCGAGCCGCGACGGTGCAAGCAGCGGCGCATAACCGTCGGCGGCGCGCGACAGCAGCGCGGCCAGCGCGGTCGCGCTGCGTGCGTGGCGCGCGGGCGTCGATGCGAGCAGGAACCGCGCGAGCCACGGCGCGCCGTGCAGCAGGTACGGCCAGCGGATGCGCAGCGGGCTGTCGGCGGCGAACAGGAAGTGCGGCATGTCGCGGAACACCGACGGGCCGTTCACCGGCACGCAGCCGTACGGCGCGAACGTCGCGGCATTGCCGAACGACGCGCCCTGGCCGATGCCGGCCGGATCGAACAGCGTCACGCGATGCCCGTCGCGCTGCAGCCATGCCGCCGCGCCGAGCCCGATGAAGCCTGCACCCACGATGGCGACATTCGCCATGACGCGTTCCCTCCGGTCCACATGATTCACACAAAGTTGCGATCAAGAATCACACAGTAATTTTTTGTGTGCAATCAAAATGAAATTGTGTGGCGCTAGTGTTTACCCGATTTCAACTGGCTGATTCGACAGACTTTTCAACTGACGTTTGACTGGAAGGGGATGTCGGATACAATCGCTGGGCAGGTCAAAATGGCAGACAAACGCTTTTTGTGTGGTCACGGGCGATAAATGGCATCAGACAAACTTTCCGGCGAGCGCGACGGCGGCGCGCCGGCGCAGGCGAAGCGGCCGACCTACGTCGAGGTATCGAGCTCGATCGAGGAGGAAATCCGCAGCGGCATGTATCCGCCGGGCAGCCGCCTGCCGCCGCAGCGCCAGCTCGCGACCGAGCTCGGCATCAACGTATCGACCGTGTCCCGTGCGTACAAGGAATTGCAGCTGCGCGGCCTCGTGATCGGCAGCAAACGGCGCGGCTCGCTCGTCACCGGCGGTGCGATGCCGAGCATCGAGCCGGCCCGCGCGTCGCTCGCGGCGGGCAACGGCGTGATCGACCTGACGGTGAACCGCCCGGCCACCGGCGAGTTTCTCGCGAGCCTCGCGCAGACGTTCGGCACGCTGCCGAACGACCCGCGTTTCGCCGCCCTCCAGGAATACCAGCCGCCGCAGGGCCCCGACTGGGCGCGCGCCGCCGGCGCGCAGTGGCTCGCCGCGCCGGGCTTCGCGCCGTCGCGCGACCAGGTGGTCGTCACGAGCGGCGCGCAGCACGGGCTGTACGCGGTGCTGAACAGCCTGATCGGCACCGACGGCGTGATCGTGGCCGACCGCCTCACGTATTACGGGCTCAAGGCGCTTGCGCCGGTGTTCCAGTTCGAGATCGTCAGCGCGCCCGCCGACGACGACGGCCTGCTGCCCGACGAGATCGAGCGGATCTGCCAGCGCATGCCGGTCAAGGCGATCTTCGTCGTGCCGAATCTGCAGAACCCGACCGTGACGACGATGAGCCTCGCGCGCCGGATGGCGCTCGTCGACATCGCGCGCCGCCATCACGTGACGATCATCGAGGACGACGTGTACGGCCCGCTCGTGCGCGACCGGCTGCCGGCGATCGCGGGGCTGTGCCCCGAGCTGACGTTTCATATCGGCGCGACGTCGAAGATCCTCGCGCCGGGGCTGCGCCTCGGCTATCTGAGCTGCCCGCGCGACAGCGTCGCACTGTGCGCGGAGGCGGTGCGCACGACCGCGTGGATGCCGGCCCCCACGTCGATGCTGATCGCGACCGTGTGGATCGAGGACGGCACCGCCGAGCGGATCATGGGTGCGCAACTCGCGGAGATCCGCGCGCGCGTCGATCTGGCGCGGGAGCTGCTGCCGGCCGGGCAGTTGAAATCCGACCCGGCGTGCATGTTCGTGTGGTTGCGCCTGCCGCCGCCGTGGCGCGCCGACGACTTCGCCGCGAACGCGAAGGCGCGCGGCGTGATCGTGATGCCGTCGTCGACGTTCGCGGTCGATCGCGCGGAGATCGAGCACGGCGTGCGCATCAACCTCGCGTGCCCGGCCTCGCGCGACGAACTCGTCAACGGGCTGCGGATTCTCGCCGGCACGCTGAAGGACCGGCCGCGCGCGCTGTTCGGTTCGATCTGACGGCGTCCGCTCAATCGAGCAACCCCGCGACGACGTCGACGATCCGCTGCAGCAGCGCTTCGTCGTAAGGCAGCCACGGCACCGCGCTCAGCGGCGACGGCGGCGGCTCGATCGCGGCATCGACGGGTTCGCCGTCGCGCATCACACGCCCGGTCGCGCAATGCACCGACCACGCGCCGACGCGCACATGCCGTTCATCGATCGTCATCTTCCCTTGCGCCACCGGCCCGGCGAACACGAGCGACAGCACGTGCCGGCGATGCCGCGCCATCGTGCCCAGCGGCACGTCCGACAACCGGTTCAGGCGCTGCCAGCGTTGTGCTTCGCGCTCGCGCTGGCGCACCGGGTCGACCGTGAGCGCGGCCGTCGCCGCGCGGGTTGCGTCGTCGTCGAGCGCGAACGCGGCGACGCTGACGAGCAGATCGACCGCGCGCGCCACTTCCGAGAACACCACACGATCGATTTCGCCGATCGGCAGCGGTATCCAGCGCCGGTCGTGCCGGCGTTCGAAGTGCAGCCGGCGCGACGTGCCGTGGCTTTCCGAGCCCGGATAGAGCCGCGCATCGACGAAGAAGGTCGCGCGCACGTCGCCGAATTCGCGGACGAGCCCGTCGTCGTACGCGCGGATCGACCAGCCTTCGCGACGCGCGACGCCGACCAGCTGCCGGCTCGACAGCACGTGGCCTTCGAACATTGCGGAATCGCTGGCGGACGCGTCGCCGTCGGCCGGTACGTAGTATTCGCGGAAGGCCTGCCTGACCGGCTGCCGCAGCGTGCGGCCGACGATCGCGCGTTGCCACGCGAGCCGCTCGTCCGCATCGGCCAGCAGCGGATGCCATAGCCGGATGTCGCTGTCGCCGGCGATGTCGATCGCGTGCCCGGCCGCGTCGCGCAGCACGACCTTGCCCTTTGCGATCTCGGGCATGAACGACTGCGTCGACCCATCGCGGCCGCGCGCGTGCCAGATCGTGCATGCCGCGAACGCGGCGCCGGCCGGCGCATCGACGAGGCGCTCGCGCCATTCGGCGTGGCCGAGCGTCATCGACTGCCAGAAGCCGGCTTCCATGCAGGTCGCGAGCATCGCGAGCTGCTTCTTGTCGGGCTTTGCGTCGAGCGTCATGCGTAGCGCGGTGTGCGGCCGCTCGCCGAGCGCGCGTTCGGCCGGCTTCAGGTTGCGTGCCAGCTTCTTCTGCACGCCGGCGTGACGCACGATGGCGAGTGCGTCGCGCAGCGCGCGCACGCCCTCGGGGGTCGGGATCGTCTCGACCGCGTGGCCGAGCGCGATCGCGAGCGACTGGGACGGCGCGGTCTTCGCGGCCGTCGGCGCGACGCACACGCCGGTCAGCAGCGGCCCGATCAGCGGGCGCAGCCACGCTTCGTCGCGATAGGCGGCCACGCGGGCGGCGCGGGCGACGACCTGCGCGTCGTCGGTCGTGAATGCACGATCGGCCTCGTACGGGACGGCGCCCGCATGGAGCGCCGCCACGTGTTGCGCGGCTTCCGTCAGCGCATCGCACGCGAACGCGACATACGCGGCGTCTTCCGCGAGCGTGACGGCCGGATCGCTCAAGTCGAGCCACAACCGCCTCGGCGCGAAATAGCCGTTGTTCGTCGCGGCCAGCGCGAGCAGCCCGGCCAGCCCGAGTTCGGGCAGCACGTCGAGTTCGCGCACGCGAAACGGCGAATCCGCCAGCGCCTGCGCATACGCGTCGCGTCGCGCCGAGAAGTCGCGGCGGCCGGCGAACCGGTCGAGCGTATACACGCCATACGTGCTGGACGCGGTGCGCTCGTCGCCTTCCTCCGGCTCGCCCGCGATGCGCGCGAGTTCGGCCTGCAGCGCAGGCGACGGCAGCGCGTCGAGGCAGGGCAATTCCTCCAGTGCACGTTTCCAGCCGCCGGCCGGGATGTCGCGGAACAGTTCGAGCGCGGCATCGGCGTCGACGAGCGGCACGAGTCCGAGCGCATCGATCTGCCGGTGCAGCCAGCGCGCGAAATCGGCGCGCGGATCCTCGAATGCCTCGTCGTGCACCATGATCTCGTACTCGACACGGCGCAGGGCCGGCCAGACCGCGCCGAGCGCGTGTGCGTCGAGTGTCGACAGGTCGATCGGCGCGCCGGTGAAGCGCTGATGGTCGGCACGGCTGGTCAGCCGCGCGACGAGCTGGTCGACGAGGGCGCGATCAGTCATCCGCGGGCCTCGGTGCCGGCCGTGTCGTTCCTGCGCCATTTCTGTACGGTCCGGGCGGTGCGGATCACGCCGCCGAGGTCGGATGCCTGTTCGATCGTGTACTGCATGGTCTGACTCCGGGAATGAAAACCGAGCGGACGCACAGTATTGCACCCCAATTGATGCAGCCGGGCGGAAGGCCGTGCGGCGGGCGTTCCGGGCCGATCCGGCCACGCTGTGTGCCGCTTCCGGCGGCCCGGCCATTTCATAAGACGTACAGTTCTCCCGCGATGCGCGATTCGCGCCGAACTGTACTCTTGTTCGCGTGGACGATGTGTGTACTCGTCGCCAACTGTTCTGCTCTTAAGATTCCATCATCAAGGGCACAGTGCCGCAGATCCAGTCGTACCGGAACCCTGTTGGCGCATCTTCAAGAGCGAGCCAGTGCGATGGAAAAGGCAAAACCGGAGGGAAAGATCAGGAACCACGATGGCCCGGTCGACGGGCGGAACACGTGCGTATCGGATGCGCGCAGCGGGGCGGGGCGGCTGCGCAGGCCGGCGGGAGGCACGCGATGAAACTCTATGAAAAGCTCGCGGACGACATCGAGCGCCTGATCCGCCAGGGCGTGTACCGGCACGGTGACCGGATTCCGTCGGTGCGGCAGGCAAGCCAGCAGCACCGGATCAGCATCACGACCGTGCTGCACGCGTATCTGCTGCTGGAAAGCCGCGGGCTGCTCGAAAGCCGCCCGCAGTCCGGCTATTTCGTGAACCTGCGGCGCGACGACGGCCATGCGCCGGTGCGCGAGCTGCGGCCGTCGAAGCCGATCGCGATCTCGTCGTCGGTCGACGTGAGCCGGCTCGTGCTGTCGACGCTGCGCTCGATCGGCACCGACGACGCAGTGCCGCTCGGCTCGCCGTACCCGGATCCGAGCCTGTTCCCGTTCGAGAAGCTGAACCGCTATGCGTACGCGGCCGGCCGCGACAAGTCGCTGTGGGGCGTGACGGACGGATTGCCGCCCGGGCATCCGCGGCTGATCCGTCAGATCGCACGGCGCTACCTGGAAAACGGGATGTCGGTGGACCCGAACGAGATCATCGTGACGGTGGGCGCGACGGAGGCGATCAACCTGTGCCTGCAGGCGGTGGCGAAGCCGGGCGACACGAT